>CAYOSZ010000224.1:0-4616 GCA_964406715.1 uncultured Ignavibacteria bacterium
AAGGGCGCTGGTGCTCAGATCACTGAGCGTATCAGTCAATTGGGAGCAAATCTATTGATGGTACGTCCCGGAGCCTTTCAACATGGGCCGGCACGATCAGCCAGCGGCAGCCGTACCTCCCTTAATTACGGAGATGCTCAGGCCATCGCCGAGGAGTGCCCCTCCGTGGCGAAAGTCGATGCGGAGTATTCCAGAAACGCTCAGGTGGTTTTTGGTAATAAGAACACGAATACCAGCATAAACGGAGTGACACCCAACTATCCGGAGGTAAGGAATTTCCCGGTCGAGCAGGGTTCCTTCTTGACCGAAGAAGACAACCGACTTATGCGGCGGGTGGCGGTTCTGGGTAAAACGGTGGTGGAGAATCTCTTCGGAGAAGAGGATCCCATAGGACAATACATTAAGATAAAGCGCAGCAGTTTTCAGGTTATCGGCGTGATGAGCGAAAAAGGAGGCAGTGGCTGGAGGGATGAGGATGATATCGTCTTCGTTCCCCTGAAAACAGCACAGAAGAGGCTGTTCGGTGTGGATTACGTGTCCACAATCAACGTGGAGGCAAAAAGTGAGAAGGTCATGGATAAAGCTACAACCCAGATCACCTCTCTTCTCCGGGAAAGACATAAGATCAGATCCGGGGATGAAGATGATTTCAATATCATGTCTCAAACCGAAATTCTGTCAACGGTGGAGGAGACCAGCAACACCTTCACCATGCTTTTGGCGGGCATTGCCATAGTCAGCCTCATCGTGGGGGGGATCGGGATCATGAACATCATGTTCGTGTCGGTCACCGAGAGGACCAGGGAGATAGGCATCCGCAAGGCCATCGGCGCACAGAGGCGCGACATCTTGAGCCAGTTTCTCATCGAGGCGGTCATCGTGTCGTTGAGCGGCGGGTTCATCGGCGCGGCTTTGGGCATATTGGCCAGCAAACTCATCAGTCGGTTTGCCGGCTGGCCCACGGTCATCTCGCCCGAGTCCGTGGCGCTGTCCTTTGGTTTTGCCTTTGCGGTGGGACTCTTCTTTGGATTCTATCCGGCACGGAAAGGCTCGCTGTTGAACCCTAGTGATGCATTAAGATATGAGTAGCGAAAAAGACCTGACGAAAAACCGCAGGTTTTCACCTGAATTTGTGTCAAATTAGTGAACGGAGGCTGACCGAAGATGAACTGCAAAAGCGTTAAGAATAATCTGGTGCCCTTCCTGGAGAATCGACTGCCGGAGGAACGGCGGGCCGAAATGGAAAACCACTTTGAGATTTGCCCGGACTGCTCTTGTTTGCTGGAGGAGTTTTCCCATCTGTGGGGTGCCTTAGAACACCGTGAGAAAATCCAGCCCTCTCCTTATTTCTGGACTAAGCTGAAGCCGAGGATCATCGAATACGAAGAGGGAGGAGAACATGTTTTTGGCTGGGTGGGGGGATTGATCCGCTGGATGCGCCCGGCAATCGCCGTTGCGGTTTTGCTGATTTGCATTTTTACAGGCTACTCGCTGGGCAACTTCCCCCAGTCCGCCAATGGACAAACGGCTTATCAAACTGACCAACGCACCCTGGCCCTACGACAGTTTTTTGATTCGTACAATCTGGAGCCTTTGGTCGATTTGCCTTCGGGCTCCATCGAGTCGACTTATCTTAACGTGATTTCAGGGGAATAGGAGGGGTGATGAAAAAGAATCTGATCATATTGTTTCTGGTACTTTTAACCATCGTCAATGTTGCCGCGCTGGCCACCATTGCCTACCATCGCTTCCACCCTAGGGGTCATTTCCCCCCGGAAGGTCGGCCGCCCGATATGCACAAAAACTTCATTCGGCAGGAACTGGGTTTGAATGAAAAGCAGGCAAAGGAATTCGAAGCCCACTTTGAGAGAGGCAGAAAGGAGACGGAAGCGATTCTTGATTCCGTTGAGGTCAAAAGGATGGAGTTGATGGACGAATTATCGGCGAATGAACCGGACAAAGATAAATTGAATAATCTGGCGGAGGAGATCGGTAGCCTGCAGGCTGAACTGCAGAAGAAGATGATCGAGCATCTGCTGGAAGGCAGATCGCTTCTGACCCCGGAACAACAGAAGAAATTCTTCTCCCTTTTTAAGGAAGGGCGGGATCGGATAGGGGGGTTTAGAGGCCACGAAAGAGGAATAGGAAGGCTCCCCCACCATCTCGATTTTGAGGAGGGTGAATAAATATGAAATCAAACCAGATCAGATGGAATGAAATGGAATCAGAGGAAATCAGAAACAATCATATCGCCACCGACGATTTGGCATTTTCAGCCTATCTGAGGATGAAAGGCTATCATCTCATCAAATTGGATCGAAAGAAATCGAAAAGCACCTTCGTCTTCGACATCGGAGCCGCGGATGCCGGTGATCTGAAGGTGGAATTCATCAACAGCGAGTTTCTGAGCTTTTACAACGAGATCAGGAACATGAAGAAGTTAATCTAAAAACCGAACGGAGGAACGTAAAATGAGAAAGTTGTCTACTAAAGCAATCATCCTGACACTGGGGATTTTCTTCATCGTTGTGGTGGGCACAGGTAGCATGGCATCAGCCCGGGGTCATGGTTGGGATCATCACGGAAAGGGCTTCCGGGCCGATCTGACCGACCAACAAAGGGAGGCTGTTCAGGCGAAGAAAGAAGAAATGCGAAATCAGGGAGCTACCCGTGAAGAGATTCACGCTACAGTAGCCGAGATGCTCAAAGGTTACGGCATCGAGGTGCCCGAGAGAAGGCATGAACCTATGGGTTTGGGTCACCCCTGGGGCGGCTTTTGTGACAATCTGACCGATGAACAAAGGGAAGCGGTGCAGGATAAGATCAAAGAGATGCGGGATCAGGATGCCACGCACGAGGAGATACATACTGCGGTTGCTGAAATGCTAAAAAGTTATGGCATTGAGATACCCGAGAATTGGCCTGGACCGCATGGTCGGGATGGCTTTGGTCCCGGTCCGGGGGGCTTCTGGAAAGATCTCACTGAAGAGCAGAGAGATGCGGTTGAGGAGAAGATCAAAAAGATGCGGGACCAGGATGCCACCCCTGAAGAGATACATACTGCGGTTGCCGAAATGCTTAAAGGTTACGGGGTGGAGGTATCTGATGATTTGCCTGGACCTTTTGGCTTCGGTCACCCCCGGGGTGGTTTCTGGGGCGATCTGACCGACGAGCAAAGGGAAGCCGTTCGAGAAAAGACTAAAGAGATGCGAAATCAGAACGCTACGCGAGAGGAGATTCACACAGCCATAGCGGAGATGCTCAAAGGTTATGGCATCGAGGTACCTGAGAATTGGACAGGACCGCATGGTCGGGGTGGTTTTGGTCCCGGTCCGGGTGGTTTTTTTGAAGATCTCACCAAAGAACAGAGAGAAACCGTGCGGGAGAAAATCAAAGAGATGAAAAGCCAGGGTGCCACCCGGCAAGAGATTCGGGTGGCAATAGATCAGATGATTGAAGGTTTCGGCATCGAGCTGCCGGAGAATTCCGAAAGCATGCCTGCGGAAACGACACCGGCTGAGATCAAAATTGCAGCTGGCAGCTATCCCCATCCCTTCAATCCGGAGACTCAAATCAACTATTCGCTGTCCACTTCCGGGAACGTTCGAATACAGATTTACAATATTTCCGGGCAGTTGATTCGCACCTTTGATTTGGGGTATCAATCGCCGGGAAGCTACAGCGTGCGCTGGGATGGTCGCAACGAAAGCAGAGATTTAACCGCCAGTGGGGTATATCTATACCGGATCGAGGCCGGTGCCTACAACGTGACCAACCGCATGGTATTGCTCAAGTAAATAGGGACCGTTGAAATTCATATCCAGTGTGTGGGGGTGGTCGAAAATCTCGGCTGCCCCCGGTTTTCAACCAGTCACGGATGAGGTAGGAAATGAAGTATAAGGATTTCAACAATCGGAGAAAAGCGATACTTCTATTACCAGCACTGGTCGGCTTGATTCTGGTAACCGGATGCAACACTCAGGAGGTTCAGACTCACTGGGTAACGGAGCCGGTGAAGGTAGACGGTGAAATGACCGAATGGGCCGGTGGCTCCACCGCCTTTTTTGAAGACTTGGGCGTGCAATTAGGTTTGAGCAATGACAGCCAAAATCTCTACGTTCTTTTCCGTTTCGGTAACCAGGCCTGGGCAAGGGCAATTCGCATGGGGGGTGTTACCCTTTGGCTGGATGGCACCGGCAAAAAGAAGAAGGACTTCGGCGTCCGTTACACTGGCGGTCCGTCTCTCCCCGATTTTCAAAAAAGGAGAGATTCCGGGGAGGGGGGATTCCAGGAAGCCTTAACCCCGGAGCAGAAACAGCGCCTTTTCGATATGGAGCAGGACACGGCTGGGCAGATCAGGGTTCAGTTGGTGGTAGACGCCCGGCTGATAGAAGCCCGGCCCCACCTTGGTTTCCACCTCGGCGACGCCGTCGACGTTGCGGGCGATCGTCCGAAGTTCTTCTTCGAGGCGCGACAACATCAGCGTATGCTTGTCGATGGCCAGGATCACTTTTCCGGCCTTGGCGGTGACGGTGACGTCGTGTCCCGCCTTGCCCAAGGCGACCTCGACTTCGGCGGCCAGGCGGAAATCGTCAAACGCCCGCCGGGACGCTTCG
>CAYOSZ010000225.1:0-4557 GCA_964406715.1 uncultured Ignavibacteria bacterium
GCCCTTCGGTCCTGAGACCTCAGGGTCGAAGGAAAGGGATTCACCCTGAAGGGGACAAAGGGGGTGAGGTAAGGAGATCTCCTTGACCAGAACGGAAGTCAAAAAACTATTGAAAGACTTTGTGAGTCTGATGGAGAAGACCTATGGCAAAAATTTGGTCTTCATCCTTCATCACGGAAGCTGGGCTACGGGCGAAGCCAACCCCCAAAGCGACATAGACACTCTGGTAATGCTGGAGAAGATAACCAAAAGAGAACTGGATAAACTCAGGGGCATTTTAAATCAAAAACGATACCAAAAACTGACCGTGCTTTTGTTCTCCCGGTTCGATATGGACAACTACATTCCCTTCGGCCGGCATCAGTTTCACTACGGGGCAAAACTGCTCTACGGAAAGTGCCCTCTTCCCGAACCCACCAGGGAGGAGATGATAATTGAGATAAAAAAGATAGCGGATGAGGTCGGCTTCTGGAGCAAGTATCTATACACCCACTTGCACTTAGCAGAGAATGTGGTGCGAAAGATGTATTGGAGATTTAAAGAGGCAATAATTGCCCTGAAGGTATACGTTCAGTGGAAAACCGGTGAATTTCCCCTCACTAAAAAAAGGCTAAAAGAGCTATTGACTGATCCTAAAGATAAAGAGATCGTCAGAATAATAGAGCAATGGGAGAAAAACAGAAGCAGGTATGAAAAAACCCCCGATTTGCTTTTGATAAAAGGATTGGATTTCTCCCAGAGGATTTTAAAGAATATCGATCCTTCCCTTAAGAATAAAAGATCCAGACGTACTCGGAAGTGACAACCCAATTCGATCTTTTTTTACAACTCATTCCTCAGGGGATAAAAGATCAGATAAGGACATACGTGTCTGAATAAGGGGCAAAAAATCTTAGTAAAAATTCCCTTGACAAAATAATTGAAGCTTATATATTAGACCCGATTCAAAATTGACGTAAGTCTCTTTAAGCCGGTATCAACTATTGAGAAATAAATAATTGTAAAACTTTAACTCAAATAGAAAGGAGAGGGGATCCAATGAAGAGAGGGATATTGATCGTTAGTCTTCTGCTATTCCCGGCTCTGCTTCTCATTCTGGGATGTGGAGGAGAACCCACCAACGAACTGGCGGCGGCCAAGCAGGCTTTGGAGAGTGCCAGGGCGGCCGAGGCGGATAAGTATGCCCCGGACCTTTTTGCCCAGGCTGAGAATGCCATCACCGAGGCTGAGAACCTGATCGTTGAAAAGAAATACGCGGAAGCAAAAAAGCTTTTGATGGATGCCAGGAATGTGGCGGATCAAGCCGCATCGCAAGCTCAAATCGGCAAGGAGGAAACCAAGACTCATGTCGAAGATTTCTTTGCCGAGATAACCAAGATCAGGGGACAACTCAAAGATACTCAAACCAAGGCCAAGGAATGGGGAATCCCCAAGAGTAAGAGGGAACTCACTGAGGAGACATCCAGATGGGATGAGGAGTTAAAACAGGCTCAAGCTGACTATGATGCCGGAAATTATCATTCAGCTAAAGAACAGGCATCGAAAATCTATCAAGAGATCAAGAGTAAGAATGACGAGTTGGTAGAAATGATCTTAGCTAAGCAGAAATAATCTTCATTCCGTCGCTCTGGCACTACATTCGAGTAGACAAAAAGGAAGTGCTGGGCAGAAATAAATCTTGGGTTTCGTAATAGAATCTTTAATTACTGGTTTAAGGATTGAGAGAAAGGATCGGAACATTCCGATCCTTTTCTCGTTGGTAACCTGGCTCTTTTACTGTTATATTAGAGGAGAAATCCCCCCAGAGAAAAAAGCAAAGGAGGTGGGTCAGCTCCCGTCCCCTTAAAGCTGACCCGATTCCGCCTTGGCGGGATCATCCTCACTTTGCTTTTTTGTCTTCTACACTAACGCTCTCTTCTTTTGCCTGACTACCGGACTAACGAATCCATGGGCTTGCCTCTTTCGGTCAACACAATCTGAAATATCGGTAATCATCGTGTCATAACCTGTCAGTGGATTTTCAGTTTTTTCAAGCCGGGACATTTTACCCCATACTCCTGTTTTCTGTCGGAAAGACGCGGGTCATATCACTGCTCTCAGGAGGAGACTATTGAAGGGAGGATGATCTAAGGAGTTGTAAGAAGATATTATGAGGGTAGAACATTGTCCGGGGGAGCAGTTCTTTCAGTTCCGCTGGAGACCTTAAACTGAGAAAAAACCTGATATCGGCAGATGCCACTGACGCAAGAGATATGAATTATAACTCAGGTTTTGCCGAAGTTGATCGATATGCTCCCGGACACAAATTGCAGTTATCTATTGTAGAGTTTTCAGCCCCTGGGGAAAACAATACTATACTGGCACACAAAACCGGTTTCAGGGGAAGACAAAAGCTCAGATGAGATTCCTTCCCGTCGGTCAATCCGAGTGTTGGCAGCTTTTACGCGTAAGCCACCGCTTCTATTTCGACTTTCATCCCCTTTGGCAGACGGGAGACCTCGATGGTCGATCTGGCAGGAGGGTCGGCTTTGAAGTACTGACTGTAGGCCTCGTTCATCACTCCGAAGTCGTCCATGCTGTGCAGAAACACCGTGGTCTTCACCACTTTTTCTAGGCTCGATCCTGCCGCGTCCAGGACGGCTTTGAGATTCTCAAAGACCTGCCGGGTTTCCTGAACCACTCCCCCGTGAACTCTATCACCGGTTTTGGGATCCAGTGCGATCTGTCCGGAAACGAAGATCAAAGATTCTCCCTCAAGCTTGACCGCCTGCGAGTATGGTCCCACTGCCCGGGGAGCCTTATCCGTTTGGATTATGGACTTAGGCATATGCTAACCTCCTGTGAAGTTCTTTCCTTTCGGGGTTACACTCCAATTAAACCAATTTCTGCCGTCCTGTCAATCACTTTCGTATCTTTTTATTATTTATCTAAAGGATTCACCTAAAATGGAAAGAGATAACCTAACAGTGTCTGAAGATCTATGCCATCCGTTAGTATTACCAAGAGGGGCAGGCACCCATACGTGTGGTCGTCCGTACGTGGTTGGGAGACCTCATTAGCAGATGAATTCTCAAGTTATGAAACTGCTGGTTTATCTCCGGAATCCGCCGGAGGCAAAAGAAAGCCCATAGCCTGCAAGATATACGTTTTGGTTATGATATTCAGTAGCTTCAAAAACCCCCCTTATGCCCCTCTGCTTTGATCTTCAGCTATTCAGTTACGTCTTCAATTTCCTCTTTTTCAGGCAGCGCGGAAGTTGCCTGATCTTGTTCTTCGGAAGAGACGGATGCCGCCTGTTTAAGTTTATCCTCAAATCTATGCAGCTTTCTGTCAGCTGAATCGTAACAAGCGGTGGCATTGCGCAGGTGGGTTCTGATAAGTTGATAGTCACGGCTGAACCTGTCGAAATCAACTCTCAGCCTCCCCAGGCTGGAGATTATCTCCTCCGCATTCTTCTCGATCTCCAGCCCTTTGAGTCCCAGGATGATGGTTTGCAGGTACAGATAAAAGGTGTTGGGAGAGACCGGAATCACCTTCTTTTGCATGGAATAGTCGGCTATGCTTTTGCCATCCTCTGCATCCTGATCTTTGACTATGGTCTCGTAATACACGTTTTCCGCCGGGATATACATTAGGGCAAATGGAAGGGTCCCCTCGTCCGGAACTATATATTTTTGGGCAATGGCATCTATGTGCGACTTCACGTCGGAGATAAACCTACGCCGGCAGGTTCTTTTATCTCTCTCTGAATCTGTTTCCAGAAGTTTACGAAA
The DNA here is from genome assembly GCA_964406715.1 of uncultured Ignavibacteria bacterium. Classification (GTDB taxonomy): domain Bacteria; phylum Zixibacteria; class MSB-5A5; order MSB-5A5; family SM1-73; genus SM23-73-3. The sequence continues at coordinate 3,774 of CAYOSZ010000225.1, forward strand.
GTTTTCTAATGGAAACTTTGAATCTACCGGAACCAGCCTATTGGCCAGAAGAATGACTGCATCTACCCTCTCCCCGCTCTTGAAACTATAAGGCAGGCTAAAATGTTTCGAGGGCAGGATCTGACTAAGAAGGTCGCTCAAAAGGAACTCACCGATGCCTCCCCTGATCTTGGGTGCCCTCAACAGCTCCTGCAGACCCGAGATGTCCTTCCCCACCTCGTATATCCTTTTATTCGATTCCTCCAGTCGAGCTAAGTTTATCTGCACGTCGCTCACTGCTTTGCTGGTGGTTTCGAGTTGCTGAGCTAAGATTTGATCCGTGGTCTCCAGGCTTTTCCGAACCTGATCCCTCAAGCTCGAAATCTGTTTCTGCATTAGGATGAGCAGAAGGATCAAGATGATGATTACTGCACTGCCGAAGAAAAGATATTCCATTTTATGATTCTAACATACCATACCCCCTTATTCCCCCTCTCCTTGTTTAAAGAGAGGGGGATAAAAGGAGGGGAGGTTTTTAAATTCCAGCTACCAAATTAGAGAAGAGCCAAAAAGATTTGAGTCGGCATTTTGCTATTTGCTCTCACCCTGCTTCTTTACGAACTTCTCCACAAACGGAGCGAAGAGATCTATTGGCACCGGGAAGACGATGGTGGAGTTCTTCTCCGTTGCCACCTCCGAGAGGGTGGAGAGGAACCTCAACTGAATTCCCACCGGTGTTTTGCCGATCACCTCTGCGGCAGCGGCCAGCTTCTCCGACGCCTGGTACTCTCCCTCCGCATGGATG
>CAYOSZ010000226.1:0-4557 GCA_964406715.1 uncultured Ignavibacteria bacterium
TCCGTTAAATAGATTCGCTTCGCTCACTACGAGTCCGTTGTCAGTTGTTTTTCCCCCTCACCCTGGCCCCCTCCCCCAGGGGAAAGGGGATACTTGCTTGTCCGTTTCATCCGTTTAATCCGTTGACTCATCCGTTAAATAGATTTGCTTCGCTCACTACAAGTCCGTCGACTCATCCGTTGATCTCCTTGTGAATCTCACCACCAACCAACCTATCAGGAATAAAATCAATATCGCCAGTACCACCTTGTTGTATATCTGAATCATCCTCAGAATCTCACGCCAGTTTTGTTCCACCTTGAGGGCAAAGAAAAGAATCAGGCCGTTCCACAAAACGATGCTGATGGAGGTATAAATCGTCATCTTCTTCAGACTCACGTTTCCCACCCCCGCGGTCAGCGCGATCACCGACCTCACACCGCTTAGAAACCGGCTCAAGACGAGAACCTTCTCCCCGTATCTTTTGAACCATCTCTCCACCTTTTCCAGATGCGCCCGGTCGAAAATTCCCTTTCTGCCTTTTAAAAAGAGCTTCCTTCCCTTATTCTTTCCCAGGGCGTAGAGGATCATCGCCCCGCTCAAGCATCCCAGACCGGCGGAGAGAAAGACCAAAGGGAAAGTGAGGTGATCGGTTCCGGCTAAATATCCTCCCACAAACGTGACTGTGTCTCCCGGATAGGGAGGGAAGAAATTTTCCAGAACACTGCTGAGAAATATGAAAACATAAAACCAGAAAGCCCCGTGGGTAAGGGCCAGGTTTAAGATATTTTCAACCTTGATCCAGAAAAGCTCGGTCATATAAATTTTTGAGAACCTCTCCCCTGTCCCTCTCTCCTTATTCAAGGAGAGGGGTTCACCCTGAAGGGATTTCCCTCGATCCTGAGATCTTCGGGATCGAAGGACACCCTGAAGGGAAACAAAAGGGGAAGAGGTTATTTTTTCTTCATCAAGACCACCGCATAGGCAGCTATTCCTTCCTTTTCCCCGGTAAATCCCAATCCTTCTGTGGTAGTCGCCTTCACCGATATTCGATCCATGTCAATCTTCAAGGCATCAGCAATGTTTTTTCTCATGTTCATGATATGCTGAGACAGCTTCGGCTCTTCCGCCACCACGGTGGAATCGATGTTTATGATCCTGGCATTTTCTTCCTTCGCCAACTCTCTGATCATCGACAGAATCTTAAGGCTCGAAATGTCTTTGTACCTTTGATCCGTATCCGGAAAATGCCTCCCCAGATCACCCAGAGACAATGCTCCCAGAATCGCTTCGCCCACAGCGTGACAGAGAACGTCGGCATCCGAATGTCCTAAAAGTCCCTTATGGTGCGGAACCTTTACCCCGCCTAATATCAGGTTTCTTCCTTCTATCAATCTATGGGCATCATAGCCCAAACCGATTCTGAACATTTCTTCTCTCTCAACTGATTGAAGTCATCCTTATCCATTACCGACAAACTTCTCGGCTACGGCCAGATCGTCAGCCGTGGTTATCTTTATGTTCCGGTATTCTCCCTCCAGCACCACCACCTTTTGCCCTAATCTCTCCACCAAGACGGAATCGTCCGTAGCGGCAAAGTTATCTTCTCTGGCTTTCTCGTGCGCCTCCAGGATCAGTTTGTACTCAAATGTCTGGGGGGTCTGCACCAGCCACAGTTTCTTCCGGTCCAGCGTGGTTATCACCACTCCCTCTTCTACCCTTTTAATGGTGTCCTTGGGTGGGACGGCCAAGATCACCGCTTTCTTTTGTTGACACAATCTGATCGACTCGGTAATCTTCTCTTTTGAAATCAACGGTCTCACCCCGTCATGGATGGCAACGAGGGAGGTGCTGCGGGGGCATGCTTTGAGTCCCAGATAGACTGAATCCTGTCTCTCTTCTCCTCCGCATACGATCTTTTTGATCTTTCTAAAATGGAATTTATCCACTATAGCCTGAGAACAATAACCCATGTAGTCTTCCGGCACAACCAGAATTATCTCATCGACTGACTCATTTTCCTCAAATCTATTCAAGGTATGAACCAGAATGGGTCTGTCTCCCAGGGTTAAAAATTGCTTGGGCAGGTTTTTCCCACCGGCAACGGTATCTCCAGGGATTCTTTTCCCTGTACCGCCTGCTACTATAACTGCAACCGCTTTCAAAATACTTCTCTCCTTTTTCGGGTCGGATTAATCCGATCGCCACAACTTTGAAACTTTCCCTTCAACGTCCGAGACAAGCTCGGACGCTACATTTGCGGCGGACAGCGGACCGCCGACGGTGGACGGGTTCTAAATGATCAACATGGCATCCCCATAACTGTAAAACCGATATTCCTCTCTGATCGCCTCCTGGTAAGCTTTGAGAATCAAGTCCCTTGAGGCAAACGCGGAGACCAAAAGGAGCAAGGTTGACCGGGGGAGGTGAAAATTGGTGATCAGAGAATCGACTACCTTGAAATCGTAGGGAGGATAGATGAACTTCTCAGTCCAGCCCGATTGTGGTTTCACCCGCTTACCCTCATTATCGTCTGCGGCTGTTTCCAAAGCTCTCACCGTGGTGGTCCCCACTGCTATGATCTTTTTTCCATTCTTTTTGATCTGATTGATTCTTTCAGCCACCGAAGAGTCGATCTTGAAATATTCAGATGCCAGCACGTGGTCCCGGGGATCATCCGCCCGGACCGGCCTGAAGCTGTCCCAGCCCACATGCAAAGTTAGAGCGATTCTCGCTACACCTTTCTTTTGGATTCTCTCCAGCAACTCCTCGGTGAAGTGAAGCCCGGCCGTAGGAGCTGCCACTGCGCCGGTCTCTTTAGCATAGATGGTCTGGTAAGTGGTCTTATCTTCTGCTTCCACCTCTCTTTTTATGTACGGAGGAAGAGGCACCTTCCCGATTTTTTCAAGGTCATCAAAGAAATCTCCCTCGGAGTTAAGCTTGGCCAGTCGACTTCCGGAAGCGGTGCGTCCTTGAATCTCACAGGTCAAACCGTCCTGGCCCAAAGAGATCAAGGAACCTTGGGGAACCTTTTTTTGGGGCTTAACCAGAACCTCCCACAGTTTATCCTCCAACCTCTTCAGAAAAAAAACCTCAATTTTTCGTCCATTTTTCCGGTTTGTCCCGAAAACCCTTGCCGGGAAAACCCTGGTGTGGTTTATGACAAGCCCATCCCCTCTTTCCAAATAATCAACTACCTGATGGAAAAGCTTATGTTTCATCTCACCGCTTTTTCTATCCAGTACCAAAAGCCGGGAGTGATCTCTCTTCTTTGCCGGATAAAGGGCAATTAATTCTCTGGGGAGTGTATAGTCGAAATCCTTTAAAGATATGCTCATATTTTGAAGACCTTAGCCCCTATCCCTCTCTCTATGAAATGGAGAGGGAACAAGGAGGAGAGGTTTAAAGGGTTTTTGATATAATACTCATTTTTTAAACCAAAGGAAAAAAGCTGAAAACAAAAACGAAAGCAGGATGCTGATGGCAATGCAGGTGACTATGGGAAAATGGAATTCGAAATTCTTTTTCTGAACATGAATATCTCCGGGAAGCTTTCCCAAAAATCCTATCTTGCCAAAAACAAGCAGTGCCAAACCAAATAAGATCAACAAAACCCCGAGGGCGATCAGGATCTTTGCGAGAGAATAATACATAGGCTTTACTTTGGCGGAATAATTTCAAAGAAGTATTTTTCTATTTTAAATTTTGTGAAAACCAGCGTTTCAGGCTTTTTTCAAATTCTCCGCCTTGGTTCTGTTCAGATATCTTTCCTTTTCGCTGAAGATGCACCCGCAATATTTCTGACTGTAAAGCTCAATTAGCTTTGCTTCATTATTTCCCTGGTAGAAGCCCGGTCGGAAATCCTTGTAAATGAACTTAATCCCCAAATCCGCTCCGATCTTTTCTCCGATCTCTTTGATCAGCTCGTGTTTCTGATAAGGACTTATCAGAAGGGTGGTGGTGAAACCGTCGTAGTTTTGCTTCTTGGCGAAATTAGCTGTCTTAATCAATCTTATCTTGTAACAAAAGCCACATCGATTCTCCACGTCGTTGATTGCCACCTTTAAGAATTTCTCCAGATCGTACGAGTCGTGGTAAAAAACCGGAAAGGATTTTTTCTGTTCAAAGGACTTCACTGCTTCCAGTCTTTTCTGGTATTCGGTGAAAGGATGGATGTTGGGATTATACCAGTATCCGAATACCTGATGTCCATCATCTGAAAGCGTTTTTAGCGAATAGACGGCGCAATTGGCACAACAGACATGCAACAAGATCCTCATTGACGTTCACTCCTGATGTAAGAGGAGGCGTAGGGGTGGAGCTTTAGTTCCACCCGTCTGGGCGAACCTGAAGGTTCGCCCCTACATTTATTCCTCTGTAAAAAACCGCTTCAGTATTTCTGATTATAACAACTTCTCCTGCGTCCCTTTCTCCCTGCTTATGCCCAAATGTTTATATGCCAACTCGGTGGCTGTTCTGCCCCGGGGGGTACGATTCAAAAGCCCCTCCTGAATCAAAAACGGCTCGTAAATCTCCTCGATGGTCTCCCCCTCCTCTCCCACCGCCACCGCCAGGGTA
>CAYOSZ010000227.1:0-4555 GCA_964406715.1 uncultured Ignavibacteria bacterium
GTCAAGATTAAAATTCAGATTATTCATTTAAACACAATTCTTTAATCAATTATTTTAAAGTCAACCCAAATATAAACAAAAAATAAGATATGTCAAGGTTAATTTTTGGCAATATCGCAGTCTGCACGGAGGACTATAACTGAATGGTTGAACGCCTGCCCCCACGACGCGCTATTCCCCCAATTCTCAAGCACTTAAATATCTGCTAAATGATGATATGTGATGAGAAGATTGAATCATTTCTATTTCGAAAAAATTATTGAATTATTTTCCTCAACAAAATCAATAGGTTCATCAGCAGCGCCCCTTAAGTTAGTAAAAGAGCATGGTAAGCCTCGTGCAGAAAGAAAGTTTGGTCCATCCATTAGCTGGAAGTGAAGGTGAGGAGCGTCAGAATTCCCGGAATTACCCAGCCTCCCAATAAATTCGCCTTTTTTTACTACAGAATTCTTTTTCAATCTCACACTTCCAGGAACTAGATGGGCATAAAAAGAATACTCATTCCCACGATGCTTTAATGTTACATAATTACCTGCGACTCCAGGCATAAATCCAAACTGTTTCATAAGCTGATCCCATCTCCTTTTTGGTAAACGGGATCCAAGACCAGGAGGATTCTCTGGAAAGTCGTTAAAAAAATCTACGACTTTTCCTCGGGCTATTGCATAGACTTTCTTACTATAGCTAGGATAGTCTTTATTGGCAAATCTCTTTGAATATGCTAATTTGAAATTCTCAGTTAATTGCACCAGATCCATTGCATACTCCTGACTCTGCATCTGACGGTGGTCATAGATATTGTCATAATTATTCACAACGAGCCATACTCCTTTTAGTGGAAATATGTATTTGTTCTTATTTTTATAGTGTTTTATTTGAATCCTTTTCCTCAATCTCTTTCTTACACCTTCAACAGTATAGAAAATAGAAATAAAACAAGTATCGATTGATACACTGTATGCAACTCTGAAGTGCTGCAAAAGAATCCCAGTCTCCTGCCCTTTTCTTAGTGTTAAGGATGAAGTAACATTTTCGGTCTTAAAGAATTTATCCCTTCCGAGAAAAACTTCCGAACCGTATCCCTGCATTTGTGGGGCGCTTTTCGCCATCCTTCTGAACTGATAACTGAGAGCCAGCTTGGGGTAGCTGACTCGCTTAACGATTCTATTCTCTGCAATCAAATCAAAAGATATTTCCTTGATTCTTATAGTTGGATCGCTGTTATTCAAAATTCGGAGAGCGCGAAATAGAAAATCAGATTCTATTCTCTTCCCTACTTTTCTGGATACCTTTATTATATATTTATTTGGAGAAAAATCAACTCTCATATGTCCCTCTTACTTAAAATTCTTATCTTACTTACATCTTTCCAGATAAAATGTCAGGTGTCAAGCTAAGAAGTAAGATTTAACTACCCAACTTGCTTCACTTCACGTATTGCCATAGTTGCTTTCTTTCGCCATACCTGTAAGCCGAGTTTTTTGAAAAGTGTTCTTGCATCAGTCAAATGTTTCTTTGCCTTCTCCAACTCTCCTGCACACACAAGCAGCTTGTCCAGTTCGTAAAGAGAAATTCCCAGCTCATGCTCTCTCTTCCCTTTTTTGGCCAATACAACAGCTTTTCTTATGTAACGAAGAACCTCAGAGGTATTATTATGTGCCAAAGCCTTACCCCGTTAATCCGAGAAACTTGAAGGGTCAATAAATTATGAAAATGGCGCTGTCCCCCTTTTCCATTTGTTTTTTCATTGCTCCTTGGAAAACTATATCTCTTTTTTTATTAGAAGTCAAGGGAAAAATCTGGGATGTTAGTGTCAAATCTTCTGGGGTAATTTTCTTAGAGGTAGAAGAATCAAGATAATTCAACGATGTACTCCTCTTGAATAATTTATATTGAAGGGCACCGTCCTAAGTTGTTCTTAAAAACGAACAAAAACGAACATTGCCAAGCGTATTTCAGAACCAAGACAATGACGGAGTTGGTGTGAGGTTGTGTGAGTATTGACTCCGACGCCTGCCCCCATCCCGCCCCATCCCCAAGATTCTCTTTAGCACCACAAAACAAAAATTCTTTAGGCAACTTCTGCTCTCTCTACCATTCTCTGATTGTTCCGGATATGGTGGCCTGACCATTCCGTAACGCCTTGAAACGATCTGATACAAATTTGTAGTTTATCTTCCCATCAAAAACGCTCCGCGAAATCAGCTTTGCGTATTCATAGAAAATTTCTTCCCTTATCGTTTTAACATACCCAGGTGGCAAACAGGTCTCCTTTCATTCTTGGTGTTAACCTACATCGTCTATACTGCATCTTAAATCGCATATTCTTTTACGAAGCCGGAGTTTGCAAGTTTGCAGCCTCCGTCCCTCACTATTCCGGATAATGTTTATGCATTTGGTAATGAGTTATTGTATCTGCGTATAAGTTCTTGCTCTGAGATGAGCGGGCGGCTTGTAGCATCGAGGGTTTCCTTGTTCATCTTTCCATCTTTTACGAGTTCATAACCTGCTTTTTCTGCTGCGTTCAAATCAACCTTTCCATCCTCAGTTAATTCTCCCTTCATTTTCATCAGATAAGCGTGTGGTCTGAGTACTGCACCTGCATATTCTACACTCGCAGCACCTGCAAATTCTTTGGCGATGCGCACTACCGTTCCAAAGTTCGCTTTCTCCCACCATCCAGATGTGGACACGAGCACGATTTTTCGGATTCTTACATTATCCTGAAATCTGCCATGCGTGCGTCCATTGCGAGTCTCGAGTAACGGCTTTAATAGGGGACAAAGACGGTTGATAACATTTTGCATCGCACCTGGCAGAGGAATGTAAACAGGTGTTGCAAGGATAAGAATATCCGCTGCTCTTAATTCTGGATAAAGTAGCTCCATATCATCTTTGATGCAACACTCACCTGGTTTTTCGTACCAGCAGAACATTTCACTACAAGTGCAGGGTTTGATCTTAAGCTGTTTGGCATAGAATAATTTTACATCGGAACCGGCATTACTCATTCCCTGGATGAAAGGCTCCAGGACCACAGCAGTATTTCCCTTATCCATTCTGGGACTACCATTTACTGCAACTGCTTTAGTCATTACATCCTCCTTTGAACTTGAGCTCTAATATTGATCCATTAGCAAATTTAAGGTTTACAGGTCCGGGGAAAAAGCAGCCTGTCCCCCTTTTTCCATTTAGACCCCGTAACTCATGTTTTTTATTCTCCTAAAGAGACTATTTTCTTGAACACCACTTTATCTTTTGTTTTAGCTCGTAGGAAGTATATGCCAGAATTAACATGAGAGCCTGAAATATCTTTTCCATTCCAGTTAATCGTGAACAATGGTTTTTCCGGTGTTCCACTGAATAGATTATTGACGAGCCTTCCGGAAGAATCAAAAATCCTAACCCTAACCTCTTTCGCTTCAGAAACGGAAATGGAAAAGGATACTGAGCCCTGGAAGGGATTAGGATATATTCTGAGAATCTCGAAATCTGGCTCTGAAATAGGTGTGCTGCCATTTTCTACGCTAGTATACCCTTCCACTTTGTAAACCCATCCCAGATTATTATTGGTGCTAAACCAAAGAAAACCACCTCCAATAGCAATCCCTGAAGAATGATCTCTTCCAGTAGGCCACGAATTAACTATATTCATATTGGTCGTGTCAAGCTCATATACATAATCATTGTCTGCGATAGCCCAAAGATGGTCTCCATACCAGGCAAGGTCCTGTGGTTGCCATGCCACAACAAAGGAATCAATAACATTAGTCGGGTTACTGTGGTCACGTTTATAAATTGTTCGTGAAGTTAGATCTGAGTGCCAGAGGTACACGCCATCAAATGCCATTCCGAAAGAGGTGCTCGCACCTGGCAAAAACCAGGAATTTATCAGATTTCCAGAAGTGTCTGTTTCGTGAATATACGTATAATTGCAACCCAGCCACAGATTTGCACTGTCATGAGTCAATCCACATAAAAAGTTAGTGCCATAATAGAAAGATGAAATGACCTGCATATTTCCTGGGTCTATTTTGAATATTGAGTCATATCCATTTTCGGTCGCCCAAACATAACCATTACCAAAAGCTACCCCGTTTGCATAGTTGCCAATATCAACCGAGTCGACAATAGAGAAGCCCATAATACAGGAGAATATTACACCCATTATGCACATAGTATACCTCCTTCTTTTTTCTTATCTTAAGTGCTATTAATACTAAAGTAGAAATAATCCAGAGGACAATGATAACAAAAGAACAAATAACGCTTATCTTTTCAGAATTGATCATCCTGCAATAATTATATCAAAAACCCATTAAAAAATCAACCAAAAACTTAATCCTTACTTATTCGCATAAATGGATAACTGAAAAAACAGCGTGCGCGCCCTGCCTGCCTTTCCATTAGAGATATGATACATTTCAGAGATAAATCACCATCCATAAATGGTTTCCGTTGCTTATTGACCTTATGAATCTCTAATGGTGCCTCGCGAGCCCCGTTAGAAATCCTTCATTTCTAATGAGGTATGATGTATAGATATCGTATCGTG
>CAYOSZ010000228.1:0-4508 GCA_964406715.1 uncultured Ignavibacteria bacterium
TGCTGCTGTCGGTGACTACCAAAAGCAAGGTGTCTTTGTCCGCCTGGTCCATCCCGAAACCGTAAATATGATCGGCTTGATGAACCAACACGTCATTGCCCCACATTTGGCCTTCAGCACCCGCTTGCGGTGCAGCCGGGATGGCAACCACCGCCAGAACCACCAAAACGAACATGTAGCGCTTCATCTCCTCCCACCTCTCCTCAAGAGTTTAGAGCAAGTACTTCATCTGTAAGCAACAAACAATATGGAGAGACTTAGTGGTTTTGTCAAGGACTATATTCGGCAGCGAAAGAATGGATCCGTCGGGGGAATGGCGTACAAGCGACTAAATCGGGGATGGGATTTGACTACCTGCGCAGAAGATCCAGGATAGTCTCTATATCCGCAGGATTTTCCGAACTGAACTCTATGTATTCTTTCGTCCGGGGATGAACGAAGCCCAGCTTTTTGGCGTGAAGAGCCTGCCGGTCGATCGTGCTCAGGAGCTTCTGGGCGAAAGGGCGCTTTGTGTCATGAATGCCTTTGATCCACTTCTGCCTGCCCCCATATTCCGGATCACCCAGGACCGGATGATTCAGATAGGAGAGATGAACTCTGATCTGGTGAGTCCTACCGGTCTTCAGCCGGATGGACAGAAGATCGCACAGGTCGAATCTCTCCAGAACCCTATATTGGGTCAAAGATTCGCGTCCTTTGAATCGGGTGACAGCCATCTTCTTACGATCTTTTGCAGCTCTTCCGATGGGAGCCTCGATGGTCCCCTCCTCATCCGGGAGGTGTCCCCAGGGTATAGCAGAGTATTCCCGCAGAAGGGTTCGATTTTTTATCTGGTCGGCCAAGCCCAGGTGGGCAAAATCGTTTTTTGCCACCACCAACAGGCCGGATGTGCCCTTGTCCAACCGGTGGACGATGCCCGGGCGCAAAACTCCGTTTATTCCGGACAGGTCCTTACAGTGGAAGAGAAGTGCATTCACCAGGGTATGAGAGTAGTTTCCCGCTGCCGGGTGAACCACCATCCCGGCTTTCTTGTTCACCACCAACAGATCGGAGTCCTCATAGACGATATCCAGAGGTATGTCTTCCGGTTGGAGGGAAGGTTTCTCCAAGGGAGGAACGTCGATCTCGATCCCCTCCCCCCCTTTTATCTTGTATGAAGGCTTTATGGGTTTACCATTAACCAGAATATTATGATCTGAAATCAGTTTCTGAATGAAGGCGCGAGAGAGACCGAGGTCCTCCTGAGAAAGGAATAGATCAATTCTTTTGCCCGAATCCTTCTGTGGGCCTGAAAGCTTTATCTTTTTTGCCGACTTCTTCTCCATCCTTCACTCAGACTTTTCGAAAGGGACGCTGGTGGGACTCTCCTTGAAAAACAGCAGATGGACAACTACCAAAATCATTCCTATCAGGACGAAGCTGTCCGCTAAATTAAACACGGGCCAGCGATCAAGATAGAAACCGGGGAAATTAACAAATATTATTTTCGTCGGGGGAAGAGCTATGTTAAAGAAATCGAAATCCAGAAAGTCGACCACCTCTCCGAAGCGGAAGCGGTCGATCAGATTACCCACCGCCCCTCCCAACACCAAACAAAGCCCTGTCCTTAATGCCTTTCCCCTTGTTTTGGTCTTAAAAAGAAACCACAGGGTGATCCCTATGGCTAATAAAGAGATGAAGGTGTAGAAATTTTGACTTCCTAATCTGGTTCCGAACACCCCTCCCGGATTCATGATGAACGTAAGCTTGAAAAAATCACCCAAAACCGGAACGGACTCACCCGGCACAAGAAGACGAACTGCTGCGGTCTTGGATAATTGGTCCAGAATAGCAGCCAGAGCGATTATGATCAAAAATTTGCGGAAATGCACCTGGGGATTCTTTTTGATCAAATGATCTCCTGAGGTGTGTACCGGATGGTACACACCTGCGGCATGCACCATCCGGTGTATGCCTGCGGACGAAACCGGCTCATTTACGCTCTCTGGCCTTCCTCAGCTCCTCTGCCTCCTTACAGGCTATGCAGAATCGGGCGTGCGGCACCGCTTCCAATCGGGCGGTGCTTATCTCCTTACCACACTCCTGGCATTTCCCGTAAGTCTTGTCCTTGATGCGACGCAGAGCCTCGTCGATGTGATGAAGGAACCTGCCGCTTTTGGAGGCTAATTGAAATGCCTTTTCCCTTTCAAAAGAATCCGTGCCCTGATCTGCCATATGGGTGGAGTAAGAGGAAATCTCGCCGGCTGCGTCCTTGGGGGTGCTGTTAAGACCGGACTTCTTCAGAAGTCCCAGCTCCTCCAACAACTCCGCCCGCTTGGCCAAGAGCAAGGCTTCGTATTTCTGTAGATCCTTCTTCTTCATCTTCTCCCTCCGCTTAAGATCCCTCTCTTTTTATCGATATCTGTGCCTTCTCGCCATTTATGTCCCACTCCTCGGTGCGTTCCCCCTTTGCCCCGGAAAAGGAGAGTTCTTCTGACAGCGTCTCTTTTTTAATGTAACCCTCAAATATTTCAACGGCTTTCTTTAGCCGGGGAGTGGTCTTAATATCCGCCCTTATTCTATCCATCACCTCAAAGCCCGCTGCCTTGCGCATGTTTTGGATCTTGTTTACCAGCTCTCGGGCAAATCCCTCGTCCTTGAGTTCCTCGGTTAAAACGGAGGAGAGTGCCACCCGGTATTCATTCTCCGACTCCACCACCCAACCCTCTTTCTCCTGCTTTAGAATCTCCATATCCTCCGGTTCCAACACCAGGCTTTCTCCATCCACATCTATCTTCAACTTACCATCATTCTTAAATTTCTTCAACTCATCCTGGCTTAACGATCTAATCTTCTCCGCCACCAGGCCGGCTTCTTTCCCACATCTGGGACCCAACCGGCTGAAATTTGGCCTGGCGGAAAGCTGGATTAGGGATAAATCCGACTCAAGAAAAGATATCTTTTTCACGTTCAGCTCCTCCGATATCAAGCCGAACAGGGATTTTAGATCCTCTTTGGAGTTATCCTGGGGCACCGAAACCAGCATCTCTCCCAAAGGCTGCCTTATCTTGATCTGCGCCCTGCTTCGGGCTGCTCTTCCCAGGATGACCACTCTCCTTAAGGCTTCCATCTTCTTTTCCAGTCCCTTGTCGATATGTTTCTCGTCGGCTACGGGGAAATCGGTTAGATGGACGCTCTCCGGTGAGTATGGATCGGTTTTGGAGCAGAGTTCCCGGTACAGTTCCTCCGCTATGAAAGGAGTGTAAGGGGCGACCAACTTGCACACCGTCACCAGGCACTCCCACAGGCTCAAGTAAGCGGATATCTTATCCCCGGTCTCCTCCGATTGCCAGAACCTTCTGCGGCTCCTCCGCACGTACCAGTTACTCAGATCCTCTATCACGAATTCCTGAATATGGCGTGCAGCTCTGGTCAGATCATAGTGATCCAAGGCAAAGGTGACCTCTTTGGTCACCGAATTCAATCGGGAAACGATCCACCTGTCCAGATCCGTTCTCTCCTTCATCTTGAGTTTATACTTGGAGGGATCGAACCCATCGATGTTGGCATACAGGGCGAAAAAGGAATAGGTGTTTCTCAGGGTGCTCAAAAACTTTCTCTCCACCTCGGTTATGGCTTTCCTGTCGATTCGGGTGGGGAGCCAGGGCTGGCTTCCCCAGAGCATGTACCAGCGAAGCGCATCCGCCCCCTGAGCGTTCAAAACCTCCCAGGGATCGATCACGTTCCCTTTGGATTTATGCATCTTCGCGCCCTCCTCGTCCTGGATCAGCTCGATCACGATCACGTTCTTGTAAGCCGGCTGGTCGAAAAGGAATGCGGAGATGGCTAAAAGACTGTAAAACCATCCCCTGGTCTGATCCACCGCCTCGGAGATAAACTCAGACGGAAATTTGTCTTTGAAATCGTCTTTATGCTCAAAGGGATAATGCCACTGGGCATACGGCATGGAACCGGAATCAAACCAGTAGTCGATCACCTCGGGAGTGCGATGCATCACCCCGTCACACCTGGGGCACCTTAAGGTGATGGTATCGATCATGGGCTTGTGAAGATTTATGCCTTTCTTGAATGAAGCTAAGGATTCGTCTTCGACGGCCGAGCCTAAAAGCTCCTTTATGCTGGGTACGGATTTCTCCTGGCCGCAGCTGTCACAAATCCATATATTCAGGGGGGTTCCCCAGAATCTCTCCCGGGAGAGCGCCCAGTCCACGTTGTTCTCCAGCCATTCCCCGAACCGCCCGGAACCCATCTCCGGCGGATACCAGTTTATCTTGCGGTTGTTTTCCAAAAGCCGGTCCTTATACGCGGTGGTGCGGATGTACCACGATTTTCTGGCATAATATATCAGAGGAGAATTGCATCTCCAGCAGAAGGGATAGGTATGAAGGTAGTCTCCCCTACCGTATAGAAGACCTCTTTCTTTAAGGTCGTTCATTATGCTCTCGTCTGCATCCTTGACGAACCTGCCTTTCCACGGGGTGACCTCGGAGGTAAATTCTCCCTTAGCG
>CAYOSZ010000229.1:0-4494 GCA_964406715.1 uncultured Ignavibacteria bacterium
AAAACGGAGGCTATGCTGTTGGGGAATATGGGTCCGTTTTTTCAGGCCAAGGGAGATTTCGATAGCGCGCTCTACTATCATAAGGAGGCTTTGAGAATATTCAGTGATATGGGATATCCCTTAGGACAGATTAATCAGCTGAGCCATCTCGGTTGGATTTATCAAGCTCGACAGAACCTCGACAGCTCCTTGGTCTGTTACCAAGAGGCTTTGGAAATAAGTCGAAATATAAGCTTTCTTGAAGGTGAAGCCACTCAGCTCAGCAACATCGGTCTGGCACATCAAAAGCAAAATCATCTGGATGTTGCTTTAGACTATTACCAGCGTGCATTGGATCTGGACAAGAAGACCGGATTCAAAAAAGGAGAGGCGCAGGATATTCTGGCCATCGGCTGGGTCTATGAGCAAAAGGGAGAGTCAGATAAAGCTTTAAAGAGCTATAAGATGGCAGCTAAAAAAAACAAGAAGCTGGGTTTCAGAAGAGGCGAGGCGAGTGCACTCTCCAGCATGGGAATGCTCTATAGACAGCTTGGAGAGCAGGATGAAGCTTTAAACTCCTTTAACCAGGCAGCGGTACTCCTCCGAGAAGTGGGAAACAGACGGGATGAGGCAAGTATTATGTATGCCATCGGCACTGTGCACAAAACCAAAGGAGATTTAGACAGCGCTTCTTCTTCGTATCAGCAGACAGTTGAAATTTTCCGTGAAATAGGCGACCGCAAAGGTGTGGCCAGAGGACTCGACAATATCGCCCGTATCTGCATAGATCAGGGTAATCTGAAGGAGGCTTTAAAGCATTATCAAGAGGTTCTGGAAATAACCAGAGCTTTCAAGGATCGGTACAGCGAAGCTTCCGCTATCATGAGGATAGCCGAGGTCCAAATGATTGGTGGGGATTCAGAGCAGAGCTTAAAGTCAGCCAGACAGGCTTTGAATATCTTCATAGAGATTGGAGCAAAAGAAGAGACTAATTTGGTGGCGGAGAATATCAAACAGGCGGAGGAATTGCTTCGGCAAACCCAGAAAGAAGAAGAGTGACCTGACCCTTTGTACCTTCTCCCAGATTTTAGCTGGATCTTCACATGAAACGAAGAGCCGGGATGGGGTGAATCAATATGTAGAAGTATTATGTTGATAGTAGATTAAGTAGAGGGGATTGCTGCCGGGAATGGAGTGTCATGTTGAGCGGAGCGAAGCATCTTTATTTTGAGATTCTTCCCCCGCCGAAGTCGGGGTCAGAATGACACAAAATATTTTGTCAAACCAAGTTTTGAGTATAACCCATGAGTGATAAAATAGAGATACTCCCCCAGGATCTGGTGGATAAGATTGCCGCCGGTGAGGTGGTGGAACGACCGACTTCCGTGGTAAAGGAGCTGGTGGAAAATTCAATCGATGCGGGAGCTAAAAACATAAACGTGGAGATAAAATACGGGGGGATAAAATCCATCCGGGTCACTGACGATGGGGCGGGGATGGACGAGAAGAATTCGACACTCGCATTCGAACGGCATGCCACCAGCAAGATAAAGCAGGTGGATGATCTTTTCCACATATCCACCCTGGGATTCAGGGGAGAAGCTTTGCCCTCCATCGGCTCCGTCTGTTTTCTGGACATGATTACCCGAACCGAAGACAACTTAAGCGGAACCAGACTCAGAATAGAAGGCGGAATCATAAAGGGAAAAAAACAGATGGGCGCGCCTGTGGGAACCTCTATGGTGATCAGAGAGCTGTTTTACAATGTGCCGGCGCGCAGAAAGTTTTTAAAGACGGTTCTGACCGAGACCAGACACGTTATCGATCTGTTAACCCGATTCGCCATCGCATATCCGGAGATTTCCTTTAAACTTAAAAGTGACCAGAGGGAGCTTTTCAGCTTCACCCAAGCGGTCGATCTTAAACAGAGGATAGGGGACGTCTTCGGAAAAAATCAAATTGAAAAGATGCTTGAGATAGAAGCAAAAGATAAGCAGCCAAACGTCACCGGTTTTCTGGGCAAAACGGAGATCGCCCGCTCAAACCGGGCGGAACTTTATCTATACGTTAACCGAAGGTCCATCGTCTCCAGGTCGCTTTATCATGCGGTGCAGGCAGGATACGGGGAGCTTCTACCCAAGGGGAAATATCCTTTCGCCATCGTCTTCATTCAGATCGATCCCCGCCTGGTGGATGTGAACGTGCATCCCACCAAAAACGAGGTTAGGTTCTCCGACGAAAGAGGAGTGCATGATTTGGTATACACTGAAATCAAGCAGTCCCTAACCTCTTCGCAGATCATACCGGATCTCGGAACAACCGAAAAAAAAGAAGAAAGGTTCCCACCCGATACTTTCAGGAAGTCAAACTCCTTCTATGGTAAACAAAGCCCTTATTCACCCCCTCCCCGCCAAGCTGAGTCTTCCACTTCACAAAAATCAGACGATGGGGAATTAACCCAGAAAGGATTCTTTTCTGAAACTACGGAGAAGCCAACAGATAAACTAACCGGTGATCATACTAAAAGGGAAGCGGAAAGAAAGACTCCAGAGACGAAGAGGGTTGAGCCGGGAGCAACCAATTTCTGGCAACTGGTTGATACCTACATTCTGTCTCAGGTGAAGGGTAATTTGATGGTTTTGGATCAACATGCTGCACATGAAAGGGTTTTATATGAACAAGCCTTAAGAAATCTGACCGAAAGACGGGCTTCAGCTCAGCAGGTTCTGTTTCCCACGGTCACAGAATTAACTCCGCGGGAATTTCAGATCTTAGAAGAGCACAAGGAGCTGATCCTGAAACTGGGATTTGAGATCAAGCATTTCGGAACAAGGACCATTCTGGTAACCGCAGTTCCCACACTTATCAGAAATAGAAGCGGGGAGGTCTTCTTAAGGGAAATCTTGACCCAGTTGGAGGAGGAGGGGCGAGTGGAAAAGGATCGGGCGAGGGCAGTGGCAAAATCTTTTGCCTGTCACGGTGCCATAAAAGCAGGGGAGAGGCTCAGCCAGGAGGAGATGCATTCTCTGGTACGGCAACTTTTCGCTACGGATGAACCTTACTTTTGTCCGCATGGCCGTCCAACAGTGATTAAGCTCTCCCTGGAGGAGTTGAACAAAAAATTCGGCAGGAGTTGAGCTTAAAATAGAAAAGATGCGGACCCTTAGATCCGCTCTGGTGCACGGAGATGAGGAAAACAGAAATTTGAAGCAGGCAGGGCTAAATGCCCTGCCCTGTTAGCAATATAATCCTTCTCAGAAGAGACGGGAATTAATCCCGACCCATGCATATTATTCAACCAACTCGAAAGTCTGAGAATGAAGTTTCCACACTTACGATTCAAGTAACCGAAGTCCTGAATAATCTCTGTTCACATTTCGAACAACTTGATATTTTAACCATCATATTAACCTGATCATGTCAAATTTGGTGCTGGTGATACTGGGACCCACCTGCGTTGGGAAAACTCAAGTCTCACTTAAACTTGCCGATATACTGAAAGGTGAGATTGTCTCTTTCGACTCCAGGCAGATGTATAAGTTTATGGACATCGGGACTGCCAAGCCGACGAAGGAAGAAAGAGATAAGATTCGCCACCATATGATTGATGTGGTGTCACCGGATGAGAAGTTCACCGCTGCGGATTACGCCAGGATGGCCAGAGAGATTATCAGGCAGATAGCCAGAAGAAACAAACAAGCGATAGCCGTAGGAGGCTCAGGACTTTATCTCAGAGCGTTGAACCAGGGGTTCTTCAGGGGACCCAAAGCAGACGAAGAGATAAGGAATAAATTAAAAAGGGAGGCTCAAGAATTCGGTGAGCCTCATCTTTTTAATAAACTTAAAAAAGTAGATAGTGAAGCGGCAAAGAAAATTCATCCTAATGATTTAGTCAGGGTCATCAGAGCCCTGGAGGTATACCAACTTACCGGAAAACCGATCAGCGCCTGGCAAAGAGACGGAGATTACGAGCAGTTCCCCATGCAGTTTGTGAAAATGGGCTTGAATCTGGAAAGAGAGCAGCTTTATCAAAGGATAGATCAGAGGGTGGAGGAGATGATCTCATCAGGATTTCTGGATGAGGTTAAGATGCTTAGAGAGAAAGGATTCACTCCCCATCTGAAAGCCTTAAAAACAGTCGGTTACCAGGAGCTTTATGCCCATCTGGAAGGAGAGGTTGATCTTCCGACTGCAATCGAAAATATTAAACTAAACACGAGACATTACGCCAAAAGACAGTTGACCTGGTTTAAGAAGGATAAGGAAATCACCTGGTTAGATGCAGAAGATCAGAATCTGGTTGAGAAGATATCAGAACGTTTCAGCAGTATTCAACGTGATTAAGAATCATTCCGGGTCTGAGGAAGGTTTTAAACTTTCGCCTTATGGTGGTTAATCGACCATTCAATGCAAAATCAAAAAACGGAAAGTTTTCATGTGGCATGGAAACCTGTAATCCCGATATTTCGGTTGATATTCATTAGGTTTCGGTCGGGATGACGATAATCCTTGGGC
>CAYOSZ010000230.1:0-4477 GCA_964406715.1 uncultured Ignavibacteria bacterium
CCCTTTTCCAGGAGGACAAAGTGGAGTTGGTGGTCGGTCCCACCATCGGCGGGGTCATCATCGCCTACGAGGTAGCCAAGAACCTGAAGGTCAGATCCATCTTCGCGGAACCGGGGGACGAAGGTCGAATCTTCAAGCGGGGTTTCAGCATTAAGAAGGGTGAGAGGGTTTTGATCGTGGATGACATTTTGACCACAGGAGGGTCGGTCAAAGAGGTGATTCACCTGGTGGAAAAACACGAAGGCCAAATCCAGGGCATCGGTCTTCTCCTGGATCGAAGCGGAGGAAAAGTTAAGTTCGATTACCCCCTAAAGGTTTTGGCCGTCACCCAGGTGGTCAACTACAAACCGGAGGAATGCCCCCTGTGTAAGAAGGGCGAGCCTCTGGTCAAACCGGGAAGCAGGAAAATCGATTAGAAATTCCTTAAGCCTTGTTCATCCATAATAATGTCAAAAATACTTTGCCTCTTTTTCTTGACAAAAATACTCTCTTCTATTAATCCACGGGGAAAAGGAATTAACTTTCAATCAACAAAAAGGAGAGGAAGATGAGGATAACCAACTTCCAGAAAGTGGATGCTCAAAAGGTCGACGATCCGGGGGCAAAGGGGGTCACCATCAGATGGTTGATTTCCGAAAATGACGGTGCTTTCAATTTTGTCATGCGTTTATTCGAAGTAAAACCCGACGGATACACTCCTTATCACCAGCACAAATGGGAGCATGAAGTATTTATCTTAGAAGGCAAAGGAAATCTGGTTCTCGAAGACAAAACCGTTCCTTTGAACAAAGGTGATGCGTTATTCGTTCCCGGTGAGGAGAACCATCAATTCAAAAATGTTTCACAGGACAAATTGGTTTTTCTCTGTTTGGTTCCGATCGAGAAATAGTTACGCTGTGAGATAGGACTTCCCTTGATAACCTCTCCCCCTCTGCCCCCTTCAGGGTGAATCCCTTCAGGGTGAATCCCTCTCCATAACATGGAGAGGGGGAAGCAGAGGGTGAGGTAAGATGCGTTGGGTAAAAAATAATCCCATGTTTGAAGACATCCAAAAAATATACGGCAAACCCCGTGAATTGACCATGTCCTTCCCCATGCACTCATCCGAATTCGACATGCTCAAAGAGAGCATGAAGGATGGGCGTAACTCGGACGTTACTCTTTTCATCTTCAAAGACAAAAAGATCATAGTAATTGCCAAGCCCTGGTATCCGGAAGGTCTTTATCGTGCACCCAGCGGCGGAATCAAGCCGGGCGAGGATATGGAGCTTTCCGCCAAAAGGGAGGCTTATGAGGAGACCGGAGTTGAAATAGAGTTAAGGAAATACGTCCTCAGAATAAATGTCACCTTCACCTGTGGGCAAGCCAGCGAAAAATGGACCAGCCACATCTTCACGGCGAGATACGTCTCGGGCGTTCTGAAGCCCATCGATACCAGGGAAATCAAGAAGGTTAACCTCATGAGTTTAAAGGAGCTTGCTTCATTGAAGGAAAAGCTCTTGTCGCAGGATTCAGGTGGTTTGCGCTATCGCGCTGCCTTAACCGAGGCGACGATAAGGGAAATATCGTCTTTTAAAACAACCCACTGAGAAAATTATTACAAAAGAGTTAATGATATGTCATTGCAGGGAGTCCATATTGGAGACGAAGCAGTTTCTTGGATAGAACCCATTTCTTCAGTAAGAATGAAAGGTGATATAATCTGGAAATAATAAAAAGAAAAAGCCCGCCGGATCACCTGATCCGACGGGCACAATAAATGAATCGTAAGAATTTTATTATCTAAGCTTTTTCCGACTCCTCGATTTCATCTGAAAATCCTTCCGGCTCCTCTCCTATCAGTTCACCTCTGGCGATCATCCTCTCATAATCCAAGGGATGCCGTTCCATATATGCCTTTTCGGTCATGGTGCCGGTGAGGACGGTGAAGTTGATGGGATAGTTCTCCGGATGGATGAACATGTAGAAGAAATGCCATACCAAAATGGCTAAAGTGGCCAGCCAGGCTTCGTAAAAGTGGATGGCTTTTGCCACATCCAGTAACCACTTGGGGATGAATCCCAAAAAGAAGGTTTCAAACCAGAGAATGGCACCGGTTATTATCATCACAAATCCGCCCCACATCAATGCCCAATACTCCGCCTTTTCTGAATAGTCATAGCGGTCGAATTCCGGGTGTTTGGAGGACAAACCCACGCTGTAAAGAACGATCTCGGTCACGTTCCTGGAATCCGATAACACGGGGAACTTGGCTTTAATCTGCTGCCATCCGCGCTTGGTCATCACCGAGCGCAAGACGGAGTAGAAGAACAATCCGATAAGAAGCACGCCGGCCACTCTATGCGCCACCCCCCGGGCTACAAAAGCCTTGGGTGTGCTGGTCATCCAGGATGACCACCAAGCGTCCGGATATCTGAAGGCGAATCCGGTTATGATCAGGGTAACAAAGGACAAGAAAAGAAGAAAGTGCCAGATGATCTCCGAGGTGTTCCATCTCACCACCCTTCCGCTTTTGGCCTCTCGATATCGCTCCCTGGCAAACTTTATCATCACCACTGCGTTGTGAGCGGCCATTCCCCCGATGGTCAATACTATGAGAGCCAGATATAATTTTCTCACCCACCAGACCTCGATGTCCTTCTTGTTGGCGTAATCTATGTGTATTGAACCCTTGACGTAGTTGGAGCCCGCTCCCTGGTGACACTGCCCGCAGGTCTGCGGCAGGTTGGTTTCGTTAACGGATGAAAGCGGGTCATCTGCCGGCCTGATATTATGGCTGGTATGACAACTGGCGCAACTGGCGGTGGAGGTATCTCCTGATCTGGCGCCCACGCCGTGATACATGTCGATGTATGGGGTTTCTCTTCTGGTAACATAACCGTACTTCACATACAGTCTCTCCCGGGAATGACAGTAGGTGCAGGTGTATTTAGACTGGTTGGCAATGAAGGTGGAAGAACTCTCGTCGGCAGATGTTTTTATTTTATGAGCCGTATGGCAATCGGTGCAGGTGGGCGCGTTCGGATCTCCGGCTTTCAAGGCTGAGCCATGAAAGTCCATACTCCACTCCTCCTCCACCCCCGGGTGACACTGGGCGCAGTTTGAAGCCACGTTGCTCTTATGGGCAAGAGAAGCCGGATCGGAAGGAGGTTTAAGATCATGGCTCCTATGGCAGTCTGAGCAGACCGGCATCCCCACATTACCTTCAACCAGTTGCTTGCCGTGAACGCTTTCCAAATATTCACCCACCGGACCAGGACATGAGGGAAAACCTTTGCTGCAAACGTTCTTCTCCAGACCGTGGCATTTTCCGCAAAGCTTCGGCTGGTTGCCCCGGTAGGTCTCTGCCTCTTCATCGTCTGATGGCCGAATGCCGTGGTAGGTATGACAGTCTCCACAACCAGGAGCATCGACAATTCCTTGGGCTCGCTTCCTGGCATGATATCCTACCAGATAAGCCTCTGTTGCGTCTGCATGGCACATGCCGCAGTCCACCGGACCCGGTGGCTCCTCGTGCATGTCAGCTTCCATCCCCATATGACAGCCCACGCAACTTAGACCGTAATGAACCGAATGTTCGAAGAGCGAAAGATCGACAAAAAGCGAAATCTCCTTACCGGTTGAATCCTCCTTGCTCAAGCTCTCATCTCCATGACACATCAAACACTCCTCCACCGTCTGGGCAAAACCTCCCGAAGACAGCAGAAGAATTAAAAACAAAGTCAAGGATAAAAACTGTAGAAGATCCCGTTTCATTGGTTCACCTTTCCAGGATTTGTGATTTTTTTCACTTTCAACCCCGTTAAAATAAGGGCATCCATCCCCTTTGTCAAGATTTTTCGTTATCTTCGAAAAGAGCGATTCAAACTTTATCGTCTTTCGTTCCTGGTGGAATTCGCTCATGACCAAAGAAAACCTCCACATCAGGGAGATCCCTCGGACACAGAACGAAACCTTAGAGATTTAGATTTTGGGTGTCATCTTTTTCGATTCAACAGCAACGATCCTGCCAGTGCCAAGAGCATTATCAATATGATCTCGCTCCCCCCACCTAAGAGCGGAATCTCAGAAGTAGGGGTGAACACCGTAGCCGATATGGGGCCGTTTCCGACAAGATGAGCATGAATGAACAAGCCGCTGAAGTTGAGCCGGAAGATAGCGTCCACCTAACAGCTGAATAACAGGACTTGAGAGCTGAAGATGGTGCTCACTGATATTGTATTGGTTAAGACTTAATCTAACAGCTCCAGTCTCATTCCGGCAAAGAATCTTCTGCCAGGATTGGGATAATCCAGATCCGACATTGAGTTTCCAAACTGGGTGGGGGTCTTGTCCTCAAAAAGATTGTTTACTTTCAGGAAGAAGGTCAGGTTCTTGACCGTTTGATTGAAACTGATGTCAAAATTAGCGGAGGATTTGATCTTCTTGGTCACGTATCTTATTTCCGGATAATATGAATAATCCGGATAATAGTTCA
>CAYOSZ010000231.1:0-2200 GCA_964406715.1 uncultured Ignavibacteria bacterium
GATTCCCCGGGTCTTAACCAAGCCCCCTGAAACAATCAAAACCACGGGCAAAAATACGTTCAGCACCATACCCAGGTTCAACAGCCTGGAATGAGCTTGTTCTATGTCTACAGGTTTATTCAACTCGCCCTTTCTCGTCCCCTTTTTTAACTTCTAAGGCTTTCCGACGCGCTTTTTCAAAGAACGCCAGCAGAATCTGGCTGCATTCTCTTTCCAGTATATGCGGGATGATCTCAACCTGATGATTCAGCCGGACATCCTGAACGATGTTGAACAACGAGCCACATGCTCCCGCCTTGGGATCTTTTGAACCGAAAACCAGACGATCGATCCGGCTCAACACCAAGGCACCGGCACACATGGCACACGGCTCCAGCGTCACATATAAAGAGGCACCGGAGAGCCTCCAGGAGTTAAGATAGGTGGCGGCAGCCCCTATGGCGATGATCTCGGCATGAGCCGTGGGGTCCTTCAGGCTCTCCACCTGATTATGCCCCCTTCCTATGATCTTGTTTTCATACACCACCACCGCACCAACCGGAACTTCATCTTTCTTAAAAGCCAGCTTCGCCTGGTCCAAAGCACCGCGCATCCATCTTTCGTCTTCGCTATCAGGCATGATTAGAAAAAACCCTAATGTTCATCACCATAAAACCTTCTTTTGGTCAAAATAAAACAAAGCGGGTTTGAATCCAAAAGAATTCTAAAGAAATTCTCAAAAGATAAAAGTCTCTTCAGGGCTTGAATACCTCACAAAAATATAAAATATTCTTGACTGAAGGAATGAAATTGTTATATTTGGGAAAAGATCTCCGAGCCAAACCGCCTACGGAGCGATCTATGGCGGCTGGCCGATAGGGTTCTGGCGGAAACGCCTCAGCCTCCCGTGCTTGGAAAGGAGATAACGTAACAAGAAAACCAGGCGAAGGAGGCCTGGTATTTTTTTTAAAAGAAAGGAGGGAATGATCGCTGTAAAAGAACTCTTAAGATAATCCAAATACTGTATTTTAAATTGGATAATTTGGATTTAGAACTGCAACTCTAGGCAAAAAGGAGTTTTAGTATGCATCCAGTACGAAAGGTTATTTTATCCCTGTATCTATCGATCCTAGCGAGTCTTTTCGTAAGCCAGATTTCCTCAGCTGCCACCTATATTTTCTCTCCCGAGGATCACTCCGTTTACATAGACCAGCGCGACCCGGACTTGAATAAATTGTCCAAGTCGGGGATTCTAGTAGCTTCGGCAGTGGATGAAAACGCCAGAATTGTGATCCATTTTGACCTTGATGGATGGAACTCAGACTCAATCTCTCAAGCCAAGCTGCATCTCTGGCATTGGCGCGGAGGAAATTACTCAGGCTCCCGAATCATAAACGTGTACCCGCTGACCTCAGGATTTGACGAATCCACAGCCACCTGGAACTTCCCCTGGACCACTCCCGGAGGAGATTATGACAACAGCATGACCACCGCTGCAGATGTAGACTCAGCTTGGGGAAACTGGGTGGAGTGGGACGTCACGGATATCCTGAAGGATAGGTGGAGCAACATAGCCAATTACGGATTTCTGCTCAAAGATCCTGTAGAGGATAGTCCGGACGAACCGTATATCAAATTCCATTGCCATCGAGAAGATTCCCTTCCCTATCTTGAAGTTACCACCGCAGGAACCAGCGTGGGGGACGACGATGTTCAAGCTGTATCCAGGAATTTCTCGCTGGGTCAGAATTTCCCCAATCCCTTCAACCATCAAACCCTGATGAAGTTCACCCTGTCCCGGTCTGCTCAGGTGAGTCTGGTCATTTACAACATTCGAGGCGAGAAGGTGAAAACTCTCTTGGATAAGGAGAAATCTGCGGGGACTTATACTATGGAGTGGAATGGGACCAATCAGTCGGGAGAGGCAGTGGCAAGTGGTATTTACCTTTATCAATTGCGTACGGAGAGTTTCTCGGAGACCAAGCGGCTTCTGTTTCTGAAATAAAAGAAACACGAGCCTACGGAACCAATGAATATTTCAAGGTTATGCTGAAAAAAGCCTGAAGCCATCATCAAGTATCTTTATGCAGCATACATCGAAGCCCAAAAAGACGATCTGCCTGCGGATACAAAGCAGAAGCAATGTGAGCACTTTGATTTTAGTGTTTCTCCTTTTATGGATCATCTGCGCCTGCTCACGTCCCATCAAGCCCAGGTCGGA
>CAYOSZ010000231.1:2210-3581 GCA_964406715.1 uncultured Ignavibacteria bacterium
TTTGATCACCGTGGAGCTGGACGATCTGACTTTCACCAGATACTTCGATCTTTTGGATAAAGTCACATTCGAGGGGAACGAGGCCATCCGGCTTTCGGATTTTATCGACTCCGCGGTCACCGTCTATCCGCCGATCTATGCGTATCGAGTGATCGGCTCAGACGGATTCTATGCCGCCAAAAAGGGGAGTCCGGATAACACATGGGAGCAAATACAAAAAGGCTATTTGAGGCTCTCCGACAGAATGGCAGCTTTTGATGCCAGCCTGGGGCTGGAGGGGAGATATTACGTCAAGGACGTGGCAAGCATAGAACTGCTAAGGAAGATTGACGTAAATGTGTCCCAGGGAAGGGACTCGACTTTCCTGATCGAGGATAAGCACGTGGAAACATTCGTCGATTCGGCGGATGCGTTTTATAACGGCCGACCCGGAATCAGACTATCTGAATTCATACAGCCTTTAACCCCCACGCCGGAGGATTACGTTTACGACCTTTTATCTGTCCGGGGAGAAAAAAGAAGGTTCTCCTGGTCTGAGATTCAGACCGGGTGGTGGCTTCGGGATCTGGACCTGACTAAGTTTTACCCCGATTTGGGTGCGGATTCAAAAATGTCCCGTTTGCAATACATAGAGGTAACTTATAAATCCAGATGAGTCATGAGTAAAACGCTTTTGATTTCGATTTTGATTTTCGTCAGCACCCTGACGTTTTGTGCAAAACTTTCCGCTTATGAAGCGGACTCATCCAAAAGTGAACCGCCGGTTTACTATCTGGGTGAGGTGGTGGTAACGGGAGAAAAGAGCAACAGACCTTCCATGTCCATAAGCGAGGTAATGGCTAAAACGATCGAGTCCCGGGGAGCCGTCACCGCGGGAGAGGCGATTTCCTCTGTTCCGGGGGCATGGGTCTCCACCGGGCAAAAGAACTCCACGGAAATCAAGCTCAGAGGATTCGACTCCCAGCACGTGTTGATTCTGGTGGACGGACGTCCGGTGAATCTTCCCTACTACGGAGATCTGGATCTGGCTTCCCTGCCGATAGGCAACATATCGAAAATAACGGTGGTGAAAGGTCCGGCCTCTTCACTTTATGGAGCCAACACCATGGGAGGAATCATTAACATCATAACCAAAAGAACCAACCAAAGAAGAACAGGAGATTTGCTCTTCTCTTTCGGAGAAGCCAGTACCTGGAATTCGATCTTAAATTATGGGTCTCAAATCGGAAAACTCGATTTCTGGTTCTCGGCCGGAAAAAGCAGATCGGACGGTTTTTATCTTTCAAAGGATTTTGCGCCCGGGAAGTGGCAGGATGAGGGATTGAGGAAAAACAGCGATTACGATCGATTAAATTTGGACGGCAAGCTGAA
>CAYOSZ010000231.1:3591-4471 GCA_964406715.1 uncultured Ignavibacteria bacterium
CATCTCACTCTCTTTGGGCTATTTCGACTCGGAGAAGGGGCTCCCCGGAGGGGTGAATGAGGATCTGCCCAGGTACTGGCGGTTTGTGGACTGGAAAAGGCGTTACATCGACTTAGCCGGAGAGAGTTATCTGAAAGATCGTTGGTACGTGAAGGCAAAACTGTATTATGACGGCTGCAAGAACAGACTGATAGACTACGATTCCACCTATCTTTATGAGAACAGGAATTACGACAGCATCCACGACAGCTGGGATTTCGGAGCAAGCCTGCTGGGAAGGCTAACTTGGAGGGATGAGAACCAGAGCACCTGGGGGATAAACGTCAGACAGGATGGAATTGACAAGAGAATGGATATGGATGAAGAGTGGGAGACCCACAAAACGGTGACCACGTCCCTGTTCGTCCAACAACATACCACCTTTTCGCAGGTTCTGTTCGTGGATCTGGGTTATGCCTTAAATATATTGACCGCTGAGAAAGTGGATTCGAAGTACTCTCTGGATCCTTCCCTGAGCATATGCTTTTCCATCGCAAAGCCCTTGCATCTACGTCTGTCGGCTTCCCATTCCACCAGGTTTCCCACCCTTCGACATCTTTACGGTGTAGATTCCGGAAATCCTGATTTGAAACCAGAGGAGGCACTCAAACTGGAGGGAGGAGTCGAGTTGGACCTCTCTTCAAACCTGCAAACCAGAGTCGATCTCTTCCGAAACAACGTCGAGGACTTGATTGATAGAAAGGGACGCGGCTATCAATACGTTAATCTGGATCGGGTCATCCTGCAGGGGATCGAAGCGGGATTTAAAGGAAGCGTTAAGGGAAGATTCACCTTCAACTTCGATTACGCCTATCTGGATGCCTACGAAGACGAAACCGAA
>CAYOSZ010000232.1:0-4443 GCA_964406715.1 uncultured Ignavibacteria bacterium
TTAACCTGCGGGAAGAGCGTCATCCGCTTCATCCCACCCTTGATGATAAGTCAACAAACCGTGGATCAGGCTCTGGATATCTTCGAAAAAGTAGTGAAGAAGATAAACAGCAAAAAGAGGAGATAGACCAATCAACGGATTGAACGGAATTGCGGTGAGCGAAGCGAACTTATAAACAGATTTTTCTGTGGTCCGTCGACTGTGGACGATTTAGTCAAAGGAGCAGAACTTGAGACTCTACGAATATGAAGCCAAAAAGCTGTTCTCCCAATTCGGAATTCCCATAAGCACAGGCGAAGTGGTGGAAAACAAAGAGCAAGCCAAAGCTTATGCAGAGAAACTGGGAAAGCCGGTGGTTTTGAAAGCCCAGATTCTCTCCGGCGGCAGGGGAAAGGCGGGTGGGGTGAAATTCGCCCAATCACCTGGGGAAGCAGAAGAGAAAGCTGCCGAGCTTTTCGCCGCAAAGATAAAGGGATTTCCGGTGATAAAAATTCTGGTAGATGAGAAACTGGAAATCGAAAAGGAGTTCTATCTAGGTATTACACTTGATCGAGTCAACTACAAGATCGTGATGCTGGCATGTTCAGAAGGTGGAGTGGAAATCGAAGAGTTGGCCCGGAAGGACCCGGAGAAAATCAAAAAGATCAGCGTGGACACAGATCAGAGATTTTATCCATTTCAGGGCAATTCTCTGGCCAACTGGTTGGGAG
This sequence comes from uncultured Ignavibacteria bacterium, assembly GCA_964406715.1. Classification (GTDB taxonomy): domain Bacteria; phylum Zixibacteria; class MSB-5A5; order MSB-5A5; family SM1-73; genus SM23-73-3. The sequence continues at coordinate 711 of CAYOSZ010000232.1, forward strand.
CAAAGGGTGACAATCTGAAAACAGTCAGCCAGATAGCGGTCTCTTTGTTCAAGTTGTTCAAACAGTACGATGCCAAGTTAGTGGAGATCAATCCGCTTATCCTAACCAAAGAGGGCAAATACGTAGCTGCTGACGCCCGCATGAGCGTGGACGATGATGCGCTTTTCCGGCATCCGGAACTGGCGGAGATGGGAATAGAAAAAAGACACGAGGAAGGGGAGATGACCGAAAGGGAGAAGCTGGCCCGGGAGTGGGGAATCCCCTACCTGGATTTAGAGGGGGACATCGGGATGTTTCCCGGAGGTGCGGGCTTCGGCATTATGGGAAACGACTTTATCCAGTATTTTGGAGGGAAGCCAGCTAACTTCATGGACTCCGGTGGTGGTCCCACCCCGGAGAGGCTGGCCAAGATGCTCATCCTTCTGGACGAGAATCCCAATGTGAAGGCTATTTTTGGAGCCAGATTCGGCGGTATCTCCCGTTGCGACGATTTCGCCAAGGGCGTGGTGATGTTCTTGAAGGAGCACGGACTCTCTAAGCCCATGGTCTTGCGCATGACCGGCAACATGTGGCAGGAGGGAGTGAGGATCTTCAAGGAGGAGAAAGAGAAGAATCCGGAGATATTCAAAAACATCGAGATCCACGGCATCGAAACACCCATCGAGGAGATCTCGAAGCGAGCAGTAGAGTTAGCAAAGAAAGCATGAATCTCAAGTGGTGGAGTTCGCCTCCGCCGGTGGTTTTTTCGGAGTGTAAAAGCTTGTTGGAGCGAAGTCCCGATAAATCGGGATAAACTCCAATCCCGCTACGCGGGGCTTTTGCGCTTCCGGTCTTTATCACAACAGATGACACGTAAACACAAACTAAGAGTCGCCGTTGCTCTGAGTGAACGCGAGAAAGATTTCGAGGCTTTTCGCCAAGAGGTCTTCGCTTCCAAGAGGCTGAAGGAGAAAGTCGATCTTATCCGCTCTGAGAGCAAAGAGCACTTGAAGAGCATCCTGCCTGAGGCGGAGATACTTGTCTGTTTCTCCATTGATCCCCAGACTTTTCTTGATGCAAAAAAGCTGAAATGGATTCACGTGGCTTATGTGGGGGTGAACACGTTTTTATTCCCCGAGCTTTTGAAAAGCAAGGTGCTCTTGACCAGCTCCAGGGGAATGCACGGAGATACCGTCTCTGATCATGCCATGGCCATGATTTTGGCGTTTGCCAAAGGGTTGGTTCCCAGCTGGAAATGCAAAAAAACCAAGAGATGGTGCCAGGTGGAGGTGATGAGGGAGAGGTTCGAGCCGCAGGAGAAGCTTTTGGGGATAGTCGGGTTCGGGACCATCGGGGAGTCGCTGGCTCGGAAGGCGAAAGCCTTCGGCATGAAGGTCATGGCTACCAAGAATCGGGTGAAAAGAGGGGAGAAGGTTAGAAATGTTGACAGGATTCTTCCAAGAAACAGGTTTCGAGAATTCCTGTGTACGGCAGATTTCGTCGTGCTTGCCGTCCCCCTTACCAAGGAGACTCATCACATGATCGGATGGAAGGAACTGGTATGCATGAAGAAGAGTGCCATCCTGATCAATGTTGCCCGGGGCAGCGTGGTCAATGAGGAGGCGTTGATCGATGCTTTGGAGAAAAGGAAGATAGCAGGTGCCGGGCTGGACGTTTTCGAAGAGGAACCCTTAAGCCCCAAAAGCAAACTCTGGGAGCTGGACAATGTGATCCTAACACCACATGTTGGCGGGAGCAGGAGGGATTACTTCAAAAAGGTGGGAGAGATTTTCAGAATCAATATGAATCGTTATCTGAACAAAAAACCATTGATGAATCTTTTTAACAAAAAACTTGGCTATTGAGTAAAGAATGTAGTTGTCTGATTCATCAGGCAAAATGAAAGCTCGATGAATCGAGCAACTACATTCGGAATATTGTGGGGTTTGGATTCATCCAACCCGTATTATCGAAGAAAAGCAATCTAATTTGCTCGATAAACCGTGCAACTACGAATCGAGGATTTAGGAGAAATCTAATGGCAATTTTGGTTGATAAGAACAGCAAGGTGATAGTTCAGGGAATAACCGGAAGTGCAGGAAGATTCCACACCGAAAGGATGCTGGCATACGGGAGTAACATTGTAGCGGGGACTTCTCCGGGGAAAGGAGGGGAGAAGGTTTTCGACCTGCCGGTTTACGATACGGTGGAGGAATGCGTGAAAAACCACGGAGCGGATACCTCGGTTATCTTTCTTCCCGCCCGCTTCGTCATGGAGGCTGCCATCGAAGCCATCTACGCCGAAATTAAGTTCATCGTGGTTATTCCGGAACATATTCCCATCCTGGACATGATGACCATCCGAAAGGAAGCCCAGAAGTTTGGAACGATCGTGCTGGGAGGGAATACGGCCGGAATCATCACCCCGGGAGAAGCTAACTTGGGCATCATGCCGGACATCGCTTTCAAGCCCGGAAGAGTTGGAACCGTGTCCAGGTCCGGCTCTTTAACCTATTATGTGGCGGACACACTGTCCCGGACCGGCTTTGGAGAAACCACCTGCGTCGGTTTAGGCGGTGATCCGGTTTTGGGCAGCACCTTCAACGAGATACTGGGGTTATTTGATCAGGATGACAAGACTAAAGCTGTGGTGCTGGTAGGTGAGATCGGAGGAGTTTACGAGGAGATGGCTAAGCCTGCCATCGAGAAGATGAGCAAGCCGGTCATCGGGATGGTGGGAGGAGTCTTCGCCCCACCCGGGAAAAGAATGGGACACGCCGGTGCTATAGTGGAAGGGGAGATGGGAACCGCCCGGACAAAATTGAAATCGTTGGAAGAAGCTGGTGCACACATTGCCAAAACCTTCCTGGATATTCCCAGGATTTTGGAGAGATTTAAAATATAGCAGTTCCCAGCCACTTCAGTGGCGTGACATACGACCCGACTGAAGTCGGTTAGAACCCTACTTTTATGATAAAAAAAGAAGCTCTCTTCTGGGAAAAAAGAGATGACGGCAAGATTCAATGTCTCCTCTGTCCTGTGGGTTGTGTGATCGCGGATGGCAAGGTGGGAGTGTGTATGGGGAGAAAGAACGAAGGGGGAACTCTCTATGCCATAAACTACGGCAAGCTGGTTTCTATCGCCATAGATCCCATAGAGAAGAAACCGCTGTACCATTTTCATCCGGGCAAATCGATTCTCTCCACCGGTCCCAACGGCTGCAACATGAGCTGTCAGAACTGTCAGAACTGGACTATCTCACAGGAGGAATCTCCCACCGAGTTTGTTTCACCTGAGGATCTGGTGAAAATAACTTTGAAGGAGAATTCAGAAGGCATCGCCTATACCTATACCGAGCCCCTGATATGGTATGAATACGTTTTGGATACGGCGAAGATAGCCAGGGAGAAGGACCTATACAACGTGCTGGTTACGAATGGATACATCCATGAGGAACCGCTGAGACAGCTTCTGCCTTATATCGATGCTATGAACGTCGACCTCAAATCGATGGATGATGATTTCTACAGAAAGATCTGTAAGGGGAAGCTTGTGCCTGTATTGAGGACCATTGAATTGTCTCATCAGAACAAGATTCACATAGAGATTACCAACTTGATCATTCCTACTCTAAATGACTCGGGAGAACAACTCCAGAAGCTTGTGGACTTCGTGTCGAACTTAAGCGACCGGATTCCGGTTCATTTCTCTCGGTATTTCCCTTGTTATAAGATGGATGTTCCGCCGACGCCTC
>CAYOSZ010000233.1:0-4439 GCA_964406715.1 uncultured Ignavibacteria bacterium
ATTTCTCCGACCGCAATACGCGCCTTGTCGCCTTGCTGTGTCGGAGTCTCCTTGGATACTTCCGGTGTCTGGACGGGGGTCTCTTTGGCCACCTCCGGCGTCTCCTTGGTCACTTCCGTTGTCTGGACAGGGGGCTCCTTGGTGGGTTCGTCTGTCTTCATTATTGTATACCCGGCAGGAATCTCAAATAGCGCGTCGTCTACCGGGCCTTCTTGGATATTCTGCAGCTCCACAGACTTGCTTTCTGAGACATCCATGATAATTCTGACCGGGAATTCGAGTTTTTGGGACACCCACTGGGTCATCGCGTTTTGGTCGTTTATTGAGATAAGATACTTGTCGCACTCGTAGCCGTTCACCGTTTCCGTCCCCAGATGCTTACTGTCACCTATGGAAGCTGAGTATTTGACGCCCTGAAAGGGATCCTTCATGAGGCTTCTGAAGTCCTGAGTTCCCATTTCCATGTACATCTTTTCCTCGGGCATGAGGACCCGGGTCACGCCGGCAGTCTGGTCTACGATGACGAAGACCTGATGACCGTCCTCCTCCAGGTCCATCCGGTACTTCGAGTTCTTGACGTAAATCTTGCCCGTAATGGTATCACCCCCCTCGCTCTGGATCATGTCCGCGGTGAACTGACTCACGGCAACAGCATTGCCACAAGCGAATGTAGCGAGCAGAACGATCATTGCTGCAAACCATCCGAATGTCATTCTTCTTTGCACGATTGCCTCCTTCCCCTTTCTGGTGACTTACTGCACCATTTGATTGGTTTTATTGTTTTTCGAAAGCAAACCGATCCTGGCTTGTTGTTTTCAGGAACTTCATTCTTTTCATTACCTCAGCAACGAGCTCATCTGGGAGTGTATAAACGATCTTGTGACGCAAAAAAGACTTGCTTCTCCACAATCTCTTCCACCGGCCTCTAACCACAACAAATCTGCCCGACGGAAGGCGTAAACGCCGGAGGCTCTGCAACAAGTAAGTTTTTGCCTCCGCTCAAGGGCTCGTAATTGATTCCCAATATGGTAACTTACTTCTTCATCCCCTGCCTGTCAAGTTTTTTTGTAACTGAGCATTACTTTGACTCTGTACAATGGCCCCGCTCTCATCGCGCCGCAGACCGACCGGCAACCCAACCGGTAGAAAACGCAGCTTGCAGGTTATAACCACCGGTGTCGGCGTCCAAATCCAACACTTCCCCGGCGAAAAAAAGCCCTTTCACCAGGCGAGACTCCATGGTGCGCGGGTCTACTTCTTTTATATCCACCCCACCTGCGGTTATGATCGCCTCTTCAAAAGGACGATGCCCGGTTACCTTTAGGCGAAAATCCTTCAACCACTCCCGCAGCCTCTTTCGCTCCCGAGCAGTGATCTGATGTCCGACCTTATCCGGGGGGATACCTGTCAGTTCCATGCACACCGGAATAAGTTTTCTGGGAAGTATCCCTTTAAGCAGTCTGCGAAACTGCTGCTTGCTATGAGTACTTAAGTCACGGAGCAGACGCGCATCCAGCTTGCGCTCGTCAAGGGCAGGTTTTAGATCAATGGAAATCTCGACTCGCTGGTCCTGGCGCAACGCGTCCACAATTTGCTTGCTTGAGGAAAGGATGATCGGCCCGGAAAGCCCAAAGTGGGTAAAGAGCATTTCTCCGAATGCCTCTATTTGTTTTCTCCCGTTGATCCATACCCGGATGGTCACGTTCTGAAGGCTCAAGCCCTGCAGCCTGGGGGCAACGCTGCCGGCAGTCTCCAGGGAAGTTAGCGCCGGCCTGATCGGCACGATCCTATGCCCCACCGATTTAGCTAATTCATATCCATCCCCGGAAGATCCGGTGGCAGGGTAAGATGCCCCGCCGGTTGCTATGATCACGGCATCTGCTCGGTAAATATTCCTCTCTGAACCGCGTTCGGTGGAACGAAAATCGCGCGGGGCTTTACCTGCATAAGGAAAGTGGTGAAGAACCTGCACTCCAGCCACTCGCCCTCTCTCGACAAGTAACCTTCCAACAGGTGACCGGGTCCGCAGACTCACGGCGAGTCTTCCCACCCAACCCACCAGCGCATCCACGACGTCCTGAGCCTGATCGCTGGCGGGAAAGACCCGCATCCCCCGCTCCGTCACCGTGCGAATCCCCAGCTCTTCCAGAAGAGTTAGAAGCTCGGAGGTGAAAAACCGGGAAAAGGCCTGGCGAAGGAAACGACCATTGGGTCCGAAGTGTGAGATAAACTCCGAAAGCGGTGTGAGGTTGGTCAGGTTGCAGCGTCCTTTGCCGGTGATGCGCAGCTTGCGTCCCGGGCGATACTTCTTTTCAAGAAGCAGCGTCTCAGCTCCCGACTGGGCGGCCTGCCCCGCAGCCATCAGACCGGATGCACCCCCGCCCACCACGATCACCTTACGCTTTGCCATAATATAGCTCTTTAAACTCTATTCTATTGAAATAAGTCTAAAACCGTTTATAGGCCAATATCCATTATAGAAATTATCCCCGGGAAATAAAGAAAAATATCACTGCAATGCTTAAATCTTTATCTGTGAATCCCGAGAAAGAAACTTTGCTTCCTTTTTCTCGTAACAGAAGCTGTTGACGTACTTGGTAACCCTGGGATGTTAACTGGGTTCGGAAACATCCGAAAACACGGAACTTGTGATCATATCAATCCATAAACAAACTGTCAAAAAGAGGAGGAGGTTATGAAGTCACTGCCTGTCTGTTTGATAGCCGGGCTGATGATATTGGTTTTACCAGCAGCCACTACGGTTGCCGGTGAGAGGGTGAAAACTTTCACGTTTGAGGATATTCGTTCAGTCGATATCGAAACGGTCAGCGGCAACATCAAGATAACACCTGGTGAGGTGGACCAGCTCACTGTGGAACTTATAAACGATCTTGACAAACCGGAGCTGCTTGATCCCGAACTTGAAGCGGATGACGGGGAACTATCCATTGAAGAGAATTTCACCGGCAACCGGATCAGGGGATCGACTTACTGGACGATCTATCTTCCCAAGCCTTTCGTTCTCCGCTCGATTAATTGCAGCACCGCCTCCGGAGATATGTTATTTGAAGAGTTCGAGGTAGATTTCCTCGAAGCGGAGTCGGCATCCGGAGAGATGTCCGTCAATTCCGTTGATGCAAAGGAGGTTGAGCTCTCCACGGCTTCGGGAGCAATCATTCTGGAGGACTGTGAGGGAGATTACATCGAAGCGGAGTCGGCGTCCGGAAGAATATCGACCAGCTCCGTTCATGCCAGGGAGCTTGACCTTTCCACTGCCTCGGGGAAAATAGTCATCGAAGATTGTGATGCCGATTTCATCAAAACAAGTTCGGCTTCCGGAAGGATATCGGTTGGCTCCGTTATCGCAAAGGAACTTGAGGTTTCCAACGCTTCTGGAAGGATAGTGGTTGATAACTCCGACATCCGGGAAACAGCCGAGTTGTCATGCGCCAGCGGTGATTTGAAGATTTATCTGTCTCATCTGCCGTCCAAAAGTCTCAATGCCTCGTCCGCCAGCGGAGACGTGGACCTTAACGTGCCTAAGTTCGGGGAGAATTTCTCGATGACCCTGATGAAACGAGCGGATAAGGGCAGGATCAAATGTCCCTTTGAATACACGGAGAAGGAGACCATTCGACTCCATAAAAGCGACAGGTATCTTACCGATCGATATCTGGTCAAGCAAGGCAAGGGCGGACCTGAGATCGAACTGTCGACAGCCAGCGGAACCATTAGAATTGAAACCAAAAACAGGGGCATATGATCAAAGGAATCCCAAAAGCGAGGGACAGATAAGTCCCGAGATAAAAAAACGTCCCCAGACGGACGATTTGTCGACCTTCTTTCAAAACAACAGCAGAATTGATTCTGGTTGCTTCTCCCCTATGGGCCTTGGCTATGTCCGCTCAATCAGAGTACCCGAAAGCAGTGATGGATTTTCAGCCATATACCTTTTCTCAGTTGCGGACAAAAGGACAGAATTTGATTTGGTAAGACATAGCAGGGTTTGCTTTCCTTGGTTATTGCTGCCCTCCTCCGCTTTTTCTTGTGCATTAGAAAATCGGGGTAACAATCCGGCTACCTTACCGGAGGTTGTTTTACGATCTCGAAGCACTTCAAATAACAGGAAGTCCAGACATTCCGACGTTTGGAATATCCAAGAGTATGCCCCCTTTATTCAAATACAGGAAATTGCTTCCCCAATTGGACTATTTCCAACTGCCGTGGTAAATACGGTGATCCGTCAGGATATCGCGAACTTCAGAGAAACCTAAAAGCGTGCTCTATATCCAGCAGCCATGCGAGTCCAGTTCCGTTAGATGGACATGCAACATTTTATTGAGATTCAAAAAAGAGGGGTCAACTCGATTCAATCGTTGTTGGTATAAGCTGTTTATATTGAAGTACTTAAAATATTCTTCAAAAACTTTGAAGCTTTC
>CAYOSZ010000234.1:0-4423 GCA_964406715.1 uncultured Ignavibacteria bacterium
TGGGACGGGCGGCCGATTCCACCAGGGTGCGATACTTAGCTCCCAGCAGAACCGGGACCTCCGAGGTACGGTCGTACGGATGTCCTCCATCCGACAGATAAAGGTAGATGTAGAACTCGTCATCCGGGGTGAGTTCGACCGGCGTGTCCAGGTCGATGGTGTGGAATCCGGTATATTCGATGGTGCCGGATTTCGTCGAGAGCTCGTCTGACAATTCGTTGCCGTCAAAGCTGTCATAGATTTTCACCGTGTAGGAGACGTTGTCTGCCGCGGTGAAAAAGCTCACCGCCCTCAGCGTCTCATTGCCTTCGGTAGCACCGCATGTGGTGAAGGCGTTGAAGGCTTCGCTGCAGTCCTCCTTGGTATCACGCCAGCCATGATAATCGTGATAATAAACGTAGTCGTAGGCAAAAGGTTCCACGTTTTGGTGGGAAACGGCACCCATCTCCGGATGCTGACCGCACCACTTGTCGTAATAGGAAATCCAGAAATAGCCGCCCAAACACCAGTCCCCCCAGCTGTTCTTGCAGAGCCAGGCGCCAGGTCCCTCTGGTGCCTGGGTCCACTGATAGTCATCCCAGCCCACGATGGCGATGGCATGGTTGGGATCAGTTGGATCGGTAGGTGGCTGGTAGTGGGTACAGTAATAGTCATTAAAGAATAAATAGCTGGAGCACATACAGGTTCCCACAGCTCCATAGGTCATTACAGCGTTCTTGATGGTATTGATGTTACTCAAATCCGGCCCGGCCACGTACCACTGGATGTCCCGGGGATAATAGTAGTGATAGCTCGAATCGTATCTGGCCGGTGGTGTACCGTATGACTGCCCGTCTATATCCCGCACCGCCCCTTCACCCCGGATTAGATATGCCGAAGCCACCCGGTAATCACCGCCCATGTGCACTTCCAGGCCGCCGCCGTCGGGGGGATTTCTGTCATCATTGTTGTGTTCGTTGAAACCGTTCCACCAGTCGAGATGGTATTCCGCTAAATTGGGCTCACCGGTCTCACCGGCCGCCGCCCAGTTGCCGGTCATAAGCAGGTTGCTTTCCAAGGATGCCATCGCTCCATGCGTCCAGCAAGTGCCCCCCTGTTGATTTTTGATCGAGGTCACGTAGTTTTGCCCTCCCACATCTCGCAGATCAAAAAAGCTGGGGGGGTCGGGATTAAAACGCTTCTGAGCGACGGCGGCTTGAGCCATCATGAACGAAAACAAAACCGCCAGCATAAGACCCCCCACTATTCTCTTTTGCTTCATGGCAACCTTCTCCTTTGTTAATTTTATTGGCTACACCCGACTCGTAAGCGGTTTAAGAAAAAACCAATATGATCTTCTTAGCAGGCAGACCCAAGGATACAACCCCAAGGAATCCTTTTACCACTGATACAAATATACCTGCTTTCCCTGATTTGTCAAGTCTTGAGAAGAAACCGTTTCCCATACGCATCCGGAAGTGACCTTCAACTTACTTTTCTGGTTTGACCAAACACCGAGAAGATCAAAACCATCCCATGCCAGTAAGGTTTACGAAATTGATACGGGATTGTTACAAATCCCGGTGAAGCCTTTCGAAAAAACACAGGAATCAGGAAGGATAAAATTACAATTGCTGCAGAATGCTCCTATTTCCATCTATATACTAAGTTCGCCATGGGGAGGTTAATCTTCAAACAGCAAGGAGAAACTCAACCAGGCAAATCCTTTTGTTTGCAGCTACCCGGAGATTTCTTCGTCTCGCCAAGAGCATGACTGGTAATGATTAATGAAGGAAAAAAGCCCCAGCTTTCTCCTCAAAGCTGGGGCTTTTATTAACTATAACTTTTCTGTTCAATCAATGATAACAACTCGGTGGCATCCCGCCTCTATAGAGGAAAGCAACCAGATAAACCACATCTCCCACATTGAGTATTCCGTCACAATTGACGTCCCCGGATATCAAAGGATCGGGAATGGTGCCACCCCTATAAAGATAGCCAACCAGATAAACCACGTCCCCCACGTTTATCAAACCATCTCCGTTAGCATCGCCTAAAACATACGTCCTCACCAAAAATGAGAGGGTGTCGGCGTGGCAATAATCTTGAACCATCACCGTCAGTGGCTCTAAGAACATGGTGTCGGGAGCAGTGCCTACGACCGAATCGTTCTGAACCACACACCAGTGCGGGTATTCCGAATAGGTGACCAGGTGGACCTCATCGTCCGGATCGACTATGTTGGGATAATAGATGAAACTCTCCTGGGATGCCACCAGCACGGTATCTTCCAGGGGAGTTATTGAGGGAGCGACGTTAGAATGATCTATGGTGATGGTCACCTCCAGGGTATCGGCCAGATCACCATCAAAGACCGTCACCATAAATGAGGTGTCGGTATGATCGCATTCCACAATTCCGGAGAGTGTATCGCCCGAAACGGCGCACCATGACGGGATATCCAAGAAGCTTATGTCAAGTTCGGAACCGTCGCAGTTTGGATCAGAGGCCGTGGCAACATATACAAACGGATCCTGGGAGGGAGATAGTGTCTCGCCGGAAGAAGAGGTGATCTGAGGCGGGAGATTCGACCCTACCGGATTGCAGCAGTCGTCACCCGGATGGTTGGGACAAACATCGCAGGAATCACCAATACCGTCACTATCGGAGTCTTCCTGATCCGGATTGTAATCAGCCGGACAGTTGTCAAGAGCGCAGGTGTTTTTGGGAAATCCCGGATCGCCATATCCGTCACCGTCAAGATCGGTGCAGACGTCACAGCTGTCGCCCACACCATCACCGTCTGCATCCGCCTGATCCGGATTGTATACTCCCAAACAGTTGTCAAGATCGCAGGTATTATGGGGAAATCCCGGATCTCCATACCCGTCGCTGTCAAGATCGGTGCAGACGTCGCAGCTGTCACCCAAACCATCACCGTCAGCATCCGACTGATCCGGATTGTAAACGGTTTGACAGTTGTCGATCGTGCAGGTGTTGGCAGGAAAACCATAGTTGCCGTAACCATCGCCGTCGGTGTCGGTGCAGGTATCACAGGAATCACCTGTTCCATCCCCGTCCGTATCCGTCTGATCCGGATTGTACACTGCCGGACAGTTGTCATCCGGGCAGGTGTTTTCGGGGTGACCGGGATCACCATACCCATCGCCGTCACCGTCCACACAAACGCCCCCGCACTCAAATAGGGAAACGCCAAAAGCATCGATGCCCGCTTCCACCACGGAACCATCATTCAGATCCGAGGCTTCGAAACGAACCTTAACCTGGCTGGTGGGCGTGACGAAATCACCGACCATGAAGCTTTTCTCCTTCCACCCCTCTGAGGTTGCCGGGCCGATGGTTTCCACCAGTGTCCAATTCGATCCGTTGTTGCTGGAGACGTAGACCTTAAAGTAGTCGTTGTTGGGATCATTCCCGAAATTGTTGGTATACCACAGGGCATAATGGATAAAAGCATCGTCAGCGGTGCTGAGATCCAAACTTGGTGAGATCAGCCAGGTTATGCCGTCGTCTACGTCGGAGTTACCATAGACGTTATCCGTAAGATAGCAGTTTCCGGAGCCGTCAAAATCGTTGGGTGGATCACCCCGTTCGCCCCCGCCGGCAGGAACGCCGCGTTCCCAGGGGCCGTCGGTGAGACTGGGATCGTTTTCCACGCTCCAGCCGAGATCGGTTTCGAAATCATCAACCCACACAGGGGTGAATTCCCCTACCAGCGATGAGTAAAGGCTGGCAGGAGCATCAGATGGGTTATATTTTACCCCGGAGGTAACTCCCTCTGCACTGAAATAGTATTCCGGATGGTCATCACAATCGGCTGAAGGCAAAGTGGCCTGGTACAAATCTCCGCTTAAATGAACCAAAGGCGAGGTAAGATAAGTACCACCATCGTAACGATAATGAAGCAGACCCGAGCCCGGGACATAGGTATCGCCTGCTTCCACAATCTCCACAGTGATGGTTGTGAGTTCTCCCGGAGTTATTATTTCCGGAATCCCATCCGGCAGGTTAATGTAAAGCGATGCCGTTCCGGAGTAATCCACGTAGCAGGCGGCATAGCCGATGCTTGAACAGTCGTACGGGATGAGCATGTAACCGCCTTCACCCCAGCCGGATCCCCAGGAGTTACGCATGATCCACACGCCAGCGGTCCCCTGATTGTCGTCCCAGCCCACCAGGGTCACGGCGTGATTGACCTCACCGGTCCCGCAGCCGTTGAATACTCCGCCGGTATAAGCATGCATGGCCGAATTGGCGTAGACCGCCACCGACACCGGCCCATGGTCCAAGATGGCCTGCTTAACGGAACTCACCGGAGGGATACTATATTCGTTGCCGATGAAAGCCCAGGAATCGATCAGATACTGGTGCGGATAAGGGCAGTTGCAGGGAACGTCAGAGGCAACGTAGGGAAAATCGGCCT
>CAYOSZ010000235.1:0-2233 GCA_964406715.1 uncultured Ignavibacteria bacterium
GCAAATCAACCACCTCCGAAGTAGCAGAAGAAGTAGCTAAAAAGCTGTAGGGGATTTTAGAGGAATTGTTAAATTGACAACCGCAGAAGCCCCGCAAAGCGTCCAGACGGACGCCCGTCTGGGCGGGATCTCCGCTTCGCTCCGACAGGCTTCTTCACTCCCAAGTGCAGTTTTTTTGGAATCTCTCCAACAAGCTTTTGTTTTCCTTCATAATTACTTATATTGAATAGTCAGATCGGGACCGAAACAGGTTGTTGTCGTGTCGGTAACCGGCGGATGGATCCGGGCATAACAGAAAAAAACCATGATGCACCAGCTTTCAGAGAAGATTAAGAGAGACTTGCTCCCGTTTGTTATGAAACCGGGAAGGTATGTCGGAAGCGAATTGGGAGCAACACAAAAGGACCACTCTGGCAAGTTGAAAGTAGCTTTAGCCTTTCCAGATGTGTATGAGATCGGGATGTCCTATCTGGGTTTGGCGATACTATATCATTTGATAAACCAGAGAGATGATTGTGTAGCAGAAAGGGTTTTTGTTCCCTGGGTGGATGCGGAGGAGGTCATGAGAAAAGGAGGCATTCCTCTTTTCTCGTTGGAGACTCATACACCGCTCAAAGAGTTCGATATCATTGGCTTTTCTTTGACGTACGAGCTCAACTACGCTTCCGTTCTCAATATGCTCGATTTGGCCGGGATACCGGTTTGGGCTTCGGAAAGAGAAAAAGATTATCCCCTGGTCATTGCCGGCGGACCTTCAGCCATGAATCCCGAGCCCATGGCGGACTTTTTTGACATGTTCGCCCTGGGAGATGCAGAAGAAATGATACAGGAGATATTAGAAATCGTCCAACAGGGGAAGGAAGATAAAAACAGTAAGCCGGAGCTTCTTCTCAAACTCTCCAGGATATCCGGGGTATACGTCCCCAGGTTTTACGAGGTTAAATACGATGCGGAAAACAAGTTTGAGAGCCTGATGCTGAAGCTGCCGGATGCTCCGGAAAAGATTAAGGTGAGAACCGTTTCACAACTGAAAAGCGAGTATTATCCGCCTGCTCCCATAGTCCCTTTTCTGGAAACCACCCATGACCGTTTGACCGTGGAGATCATGCGGGGCTGTCCCAAGAGATGTCGTTTCTGCGCGGCAACTGTAGCCTATCGACCCAAACGAGAAAGACCGGTAGAGGAGATTATCAGGCAGGCGGAAGCCGGAATCGCCAGCTCCGGCTGGGACGAGATTTCTCTTCTTTCGCTCTCCACCACCGACTATTCCGAATTGACCGAGCTGGCCCAGAAGCTGGTTAAGACTTTCTACTCGAAAAGGGTTTCTGTCTCCCTCCCCTCGCTCAGACCGGATACCTTCTCCCTGGAGCTGGCACAAATTCTGGCCCGGGTGAAAAAACCGGGATTGACCTTTGCTCCGGAGGCTGGCACCCCCAGGCTCAGAAATGCCATCGGTAAAGGTTTGAGCGAACAGCATCTCTTGAATACCGCAAACGCAGCCTTCTTTTCCGGTTGGAATCTTATCAAGCTTTACTTCATGATCGGGCTGCCTACCGAAAGGGAAGAGGATTTAAAGGGGATAGTTGATCTGCTCAAAAAAGTTCTGAAGGTGGGGAAAGAAACCGGCAGGGGAAAGAATCTCAATGTAACCATCTCGCCGTTTACCCCCAAACCGCATACCCCCTTTCAATGGGAGAAGTTAGAAGATACAGACAGTCTGCAAAGAAAGATACATTATTTGAAGGTCAATTTGAAAAGGGGAAGTATCCATCTCAAATTCAGAGATCCTCAGGTTTCATATTTAGAGGGAGTTCTAAGCCGGGGAGATCGACGAATTTCACCGGTCATCTTCTCCGCCTGGAGAAGAGGGGCAAAATTGGACGGCTGGTCGGAACATTTCAATTATCAATTGTGGAAGGAGGCTTTCAGCGAACGGGGAATCGACTCATCTGCTTATGCGCAAGGGAGGGACCCTGATCTTCCTCTTCCCTGGGATCATATCGACAAAGGAATTAAAAAAGAGCTTTTGAAGAAGGAGAGGGAGCGAGCTTATGCTACAAAAGAGGATTTGATTCCGGATGAGCATCCAAAGCAGGTCGGTTCTCACGGAGAGCATATCCCCGATGGGGTGAAGGTAAGCGATCTGGTTCTCTCGGAAAAGCTGGGGAAAATCCAGGCACCATCCGTTGAATCATTTGTCACCCCGCCATCGTATGGCCGCAAGAAAAAAAGG
>CAYOSZ010000235.1:2243-4422 GCA_964406715.1 uncultured Ignavibacteria bacterium
GGAAACCCCCATCTCCGGCACTCACCGTGGCACGCAGCCGGGCAAGGTTGAAATGGAGCAAATCCGAGGAGGTCAGGTTCACCTCTCATCTGGATGTGGGACGCACCTTCGAGCGCGCCATCCGCAGATCGGGAATTCCCATCGCCTACAGCGAGGGATTCCATCCCCACCAGAAGGTTGCCTTTGCTCCTCCGCTTCCTCTGGGATTCATCTCCCAGGCGGAGTATCTGGACCTCCAGCTTACCGAACCCTATAAACCTACAATCCTTTCTCGATTGAACCAGGCTCTGCCTCCGGGGTTTGAATTTCTTGAAGGTAAACCGATTTTGGGCAAAACGGACTCACTAAGCTCCATCATTAATCTGGCTTTCTATGAGGTAGGACTGAACATGTCCTCGGATCAAGCTGAGGGGATGATTAAATCCACCCTGAGGAAGGAGAATCTGGTGGTGAAGAGAATCTCCAAGCAGCAGGTAAAGGAGGTGGACATCAGAAGGCACATTTTAAAATTGGAGAGTGAACCTTCTCATGATGTGGTCGTCCTGAAAATGCAGCTTCGTCTGGGAAGTGACGGTTATGCGCGACCGGAGGAAGTTTTGAAGTATGGATTTGGTCTGGATGAAAAAGAGGTACTAAGCTTGTTTTTTAAAAGAACCGGACTTTTCGTCTTGAAGAACAAACAGATCATGACCCCCATGGATGCAGCTTAGTTGGGAATTTCAGTCTTAATTATTTTCTAAGAATACCAAGCAAAGCAAATCCTCACAGTTGAAAATTTCTGATAAGAGTGGAAAAGCGAGACGACAGAAATCCCCGGGAGATGGCTTTAAGAATTTTGCACGACATAGAAGCCAAAGATACCCTTGCCGATTATGCTATTCTGTCTTGCTCCCGTAAACTCCGCCTTTCTTCCCTGGATCGTAGATTTTTGGGAGAACTGGTTCACGGAACCACCAAAATGAGGAGGAGATTGGACTTCATCCTGAGCCAGTTTCTGGAAAGGAAGCTGGATGAGTTGACTCCCTGGATGCGAAATATACTGAGAATGGGAATTTATCAGATAGATTTCCTGAAGAAGGTTCCAGCCAGGGCTGCTGTGGATGAGTCGGTGAAACTGGCTAAAATATTCGGGCATAAAGGGACCATAGCTTTGGTCAACGCGGTCCTGAGAAGCTATTTAAGAGAAAAGAATAAGATAAGATTTCCTTCGATGGAAGAAGATAAGGTCAAAAATATCGCCCTGTTCTATTCCTTTCCCGACTGGATGGTCCAGATGTGGTTGGAAACCTTGGGTGAAGAGGAAACCATCAAATTGTGTCAGGCTTTTAACCAGAGACCCCGCCTTTGTTTCAGGATCAACTCCCTGAAGATTGATAAAGATGATCTGGAGAGGATGCTGGCGCAGGAGAGGATTAAATTCAAGTCGGGCAGATTGCTGGATGCTTTTTATTTAATCGAATCCAAGGTGGACCTGGACCGTTTCGGTCCCTTGGAGAATGGATTGATCTATATTCAGGACGAGAGCGCCGGATTTCCGGTTTACCTTTTGGATCCCCGGCCGGGTGAGGTTATAGTGGATCTGTGTGCCGCACCCGGAGGGAAGAGCACCTTCATGGCTGAAAGAATGATGAATCAGGGACTGGTGCTGGCGGTGGATGTAAATCCCGGAAAGCTTGAGATTTTAAGAGAGAATTATAACAGGCTGGGAGTGGATTGCATAGGTTTATGCTGTGCTGATGCCCAAAATTTTTCCTGCCGCCTGGTGGATAAAGTTTTAGTTGACGCTCCCTGCTCCGCCCTGGGCACTTTAGGACGCCATTCGGATGCTCGCTGGAGAAAACAAAGGGAGGACCTATTCAGGCTGCAGAAGCTTCAGTTGGCCATTCTTTCAAATGCGGCAGAGCTATTGAGAGAAGGTGGAATTATGGTCTACAGCACCTGCACCATCACTTCAGAGGAAAATGAGCAGGTGGTCGACAAATTCTTGAGTCAAAGAGAAGATTTTAAAATAGCCGATGCCTCTTTATTCGTTCCTTCAGATGTGGTGGATCGAAATGGTCTGGTTCGAACGCTGCCCCACATTCACAAGATGGACGGAAGCTTTGCCTGCCGGTTGGAAAAGACAAAGTCCGGCTGATGAGGAAATTTTTAACTGGATTTTTGAATAGAATGTCGTATT
>CAYOSZ010000236.1:0-934 GCA_964406715.1 uncultured Ignavibacteria bacterium
TCCGCCGCCGCATCAAAGGCCACGTCGGAATAATTGCCGGGTCCATCATATCTTCTCACCCAGGCGGTGTCTCCGTTGGGCCGATACTTGACGGTGGCGATATCCGCGCCAGTACCCGATCCGCCGTAGCTTGATCCGGTCACGCAAACATTACCGTGGTCATCAATTGCCATGGCGTTAACCCAATCATCTGAGTTACCCGGCCCGGCGTATCTTCTGACCCACGCCGTGTCGCCATCCGGATAGTACCTTATGGTGCAATAGTCCCAGCCGGTTCCGCTCACACAGCTGTGACCGGAAACGTACACGTTGCCGTCTCCGTCCACGGCTATCGCGCGCGCACGATCCCCCAGGCACCATTCTTCCACGCCCGGACCGTCGTATCTGCGTATCCAGGCGGTATCCCCGTCCGGACGATATTTTATGGTGAGGTAATCATCCTCCGTGTTCAAGCCCGCGCTTCTGCCGGTGACGTAAACATAGCCGGAATCATCAACGGTTATGGCATAAGCCTCGTCGGTTGAATCTTTCGTTCCATTATAAGTTCTGACCCAAGCGGTGTCTCCATTTGGGCGATACTTCACGGTGACGAAGTCTCCGGGATCATACCCGCTGCCGTCGCAAGTGCCTGCCACGTATACGTTTCCTGAATCATCCACCACCATGTCGCGAGGCCAATCGTCTTCAGATTTCGGACCATCGTATCGCCTTACCCAGACGGTATCGCCATGCTGATCGTATTTCACTGTGGCAAAATCATTTCCCGTGCCATCGCCGACACTCTTCCCGGTCACATAGACCTGCTGGCAATCATCCAGGGCCACAGCACAAGCCTCGTCCCTGCCATCCGCCGGTCCCTTGTATTCACGCACCCAGGCGGTATCAATGTCTGCCAGGACAGGGACCGTCCATAAGAGAAAGAATACCATGAGTA
>CAYOSZ010000236.1:944-4415 GCA_964406715.1 uncultured Ignavibacteria bacterium
GTAAAATCTTTTTCTGCATTTCATAAACCTCCGAAGCGGCAAGATTGGGCTACCAAGCAAGCTTTTTGGCTAAGCCTCCAAGCCGGATAAAACAGCTTGGAAATTTCGCAATAACTTTTTAATGTAAGCCAAAGCGAAGCTCAACGCAAGGAAAATATTGTGATGTGTCTGGGTAATCACACTGACAAGATGATCGTGTTAATCTGCGTGGGCTGGTTTTCTAACCCGACAGCTTTTGAGGGCTGAGAGCCCCTTCTACGCGGGCTTCCCTATGCGTCACCTGAAGGTAAACACTCCGAATATCTCCGGTGCTACAGTAACAGATGGCTGACGGGGGAAGGTGTTAGTCAGCAACCAGATAAACATCAATTGCTCTTACCTATCCTCCAGAATGATCCCCTTCAAGAACTTCACCGGGGGTGAACCGTAACTTAAAAGCAGATGGTTGAATTCCTTTTGAGAGAAGTTCTCTCCCACCTTTTGGCGATAAGCTTCTTCCAAATCCAGAACTCCCTGCAGGCCCACGAAATAGGTGGATAGCTGAGTAGAGGTCAGGCAGGCGCGTACCCATTTGCCTTCTGCCTCTGATCGTTCCTGGAATCCCTCTTCGGTCATCAGCTGTATGGCTTCCTCTTTGGTCATATCACCGGCATGGATTTTTTCATCCAGGATGGCGTTTATGACCGCCCTTAGGTACATCTTGAGCTGGGTAAGCTCCATGCGGGGATCGTAATTCATGTATCCGGCATGAACCATCATCCTCTCGGTATAAACCGCCCATCCCTCTATGAAAGCCCCATTGCCGAAGATTGTCCTTATCAGAGAGGGAAACTGATTATCATAGTACCCTTGAACGTAATGTCCGGGCATGGCCTCGTGGATAGACAAATCTTTCAACATGTAATTATTGTATTCCCGCAGGTAGGACTTTTCCTGCTCTTCGGTCCATTCATCCGGCACGGGTGAAACCCTGAAGAAGGATTTCTGATCTTTATCCAGGGGCCCGGGGGAATCCAGACCAGCCACCGCCACTCCCCGGGAAAACTCAGGCGTCCAATCTACCTCCAGAGGATTTATGCCGGTTAAATCCACCAGATCTTTTTCCCTGACGAATTGCTCCTGTTCTTTTAGATTTTGCCGGCAGATGGCCAAAAGCTCATCTTTTTTGGGGTGATCTTTGGCTATCACATCCAAGACCTCTCTGATCACCACATTCTCACGTTCCTTCCCTTCTGCCGTGAGTTGGCGACCGGGGAACATCTTCTCATGCAGGGGCCAGGCTAATTCATACATGCGTTTCCGCACGGCCAGCAACTCCTCCTCTGCCCTTGCCACAATCTCATCCGGGGAGAGATCGGATTGCAGGGTCAACTTAAGCTTTTTCTCAAAAAGCTTCCTGCCCAATCTGAACTCTCCATTGGAACGGGGCAGAAGATCTTTCTCCAAAAACTCCTGATACTCCTCCAACGCTTCGACAGCCACCTCCATGGGATTGGCAAAGCTGTTCTTCACACCAGGAAGCCTCTCCAGCGCCTCAGCCATATCCTTTTTTATCAGATTTAGGTTTCCCCGGTTTTGCTTAATGGCGGTCCTGGTTTGAATCTCGGGTGGATTGGAGAGATTGCGCTTGGCTTGTTGCACCAGAGTGGGGAAGCGCTGTAACCGCCACAAAACGCTTTTCAACCTGTCACTCAGAGGAGCGAATTCACGGGTGATCAACGAATTTATGGACCCCCCCATAAGATAGCTGTACATCACCGGACTTCTCTCAAAGGGCCTCAGTTCCTCGTAACGCAGCAATTGATTGTTGATCTCATTTTCCAGGATTTTGAAGTCGATCTTATTGATGTTGTTAAGCTTCAAGGTATCAACGGATTTCATCTTCTCCGCAAAAAGCCTCAGACGCATAATTTCATCCTGGATTGCCTGGGTGGAGTAATCGTCGATTAAATCGTCGTATTTGTGTTCTCCTATGTAAGTCGCCCAGACCGGATGAGCCCGGTAAAAACCCTCCAGGTACTCCTCTGTCAGTTGTTGGAACTTATGATCCTCCATATCCTTCCTCTCACAGTTGGATAGTGATAAAAGAACCAGACAGCAAAAAATAAATATTAAACTAAACTCCCCCATATCCGGACCTCCTTTTGGAACGATCTAAATGACAGTCGGAATTTGCATTCTCACATTAGTATCTGAATATCCTATTTCTGAAAAAATGGTTTCCACTTTTCCTCTTCCGGTCTGTTAGTTAATAGACTTAGTATAATCAGACTTGATACGGACAGAATTAGTGCCGGGTAAACGGTGGGAATACCGAAGGGCTTTTTTAAAAGCTCCCAACCTATAGTGGTTAACATACCTAAGGCGATGGAGCAAACGCCGCCTGTAGGGGTGGCTCTTTTCCAGAAAAAGGCGGCTAAAGTTGCCGGGGTGATTCCCACCCCATACATGGTATAGGCATAAAGGGCCATGGCCAAAACCGTGGTGAAGAATCTTACCTGAACGAAAGCAATTATGCCCAGTGCTATCACCACTAACCTTGAATACAGAACCATCCTTTTTTGAGAAACGTTCGGATTTAAAAACCTCTGGTAAATGTCACGCATGATATTGGTTGAGGGCACCAAAAGAAATGAATCTGCGGTGGAGACGATCACCGCCACGATGGCAGCCAGCAAAACACAACCGATCACCGGAGGCAGTCCATGTGAAACGGAGTGCAGTATCACGCTTTCCGGATTTATGTCCAGAAATATGCTGCTTCCAATTATGGCCAGGACCACGATCAAGGTCTCCACGAAGATAGTCCCTGAGATCCAGCCCACAACCGATGCTTTTGCGGCTTTTTCGTCTCTTGCCGAGAAGAATCTCTGATACATGTTGGATTCGCCTAAAAGAAGCAGCATGGTGGGAAGAGAATATCCCAGTGCCTCCCATATGCTCATGCTTCCCAGGACCTGAAATCTGTCAGGTGGAAGGGTGGCGGCGATGTTACTCCAACCTCCAGCCAGTTTCAGCAAAAAAGGGAGACCAATTACAAATCCCAAAAGCAGTACCACACCGTTTACCACATCTGTGTATGCTACCGAGATCATTCCGGCCAGGGCGGTGTAAGCGATGACGAAAACCGCAGTGAGGATTATCCCCTGATCGATGGGAATTCCGGCGACTAAGTTCAACACCATGCCGCCGGCTCTGAACTGATAGCTGACGATGGCGGTGTAGGCTATGATGGTGGTGAGACTTCCCAGTATCCGGGCGTATTTGTTATATCTTATCTCTAATAAGTCCGGGACGGTGAACTGGGCAAGTTTTCTGGCACGCCCGGCTATGAAATACAAAACGATGATCGCCACCCAAACACCTGCATCGAACCACAGGGCGGGAAAACCTTTTCTGTAGCTTAGTCCCGCACCAGCGATGATGCTCCCCGATCCGATCCAGGTTGCCAAAAGCGTTCCTACCAATATA
>CAYOSZ010000237.1:0-2497 GCA_964406715.1 uncultured Ignavibacteria bacterium
GCTTCCACGTACTGGTTCATGCCGGAGATGATGGAAACCACTGCGATTACGGTCATCACCCCGATGATCACACCTATCAAGGTGAGAATCGATCGAAGCTTGTTGGCCACCAGCGATCTTAGAGCAATGATTATGCCTTCCAAAAAGTGCATGACGAATTCAGTTTTCAGTCTTCGTTTTTCAGTTTCCTGCCCCTTAATCCCTTACCCTTAACCCTTGTTTCTTGAACTTCTACCCATTAACGCCTTATCCTTTCCTCCTTCTCGATGCTTCCGTCCCGGATGTAGATTATTCGATCTGCATAAGTGGCGATGTCGTGTTCATGGGTGACTATGATTATGGTGTTTCCCTGATGATGAAGTTTCTCAAATATCTTCATGATCTCTTTACCGGTGTTGGTATCCAGATTTCCAGTGGGCTCGTCCGCCAGAATCAGAGAAGGATTGTTCACCAGAGCCCGTGCCAGAGCCACCCTTTGTCTTTCTCCTCCGGAAAGCTCGTTGGGTTTATGTGTCGCCCGACCCTCCAGATCCACCATCAGGAGAGCCTCCCGAGCCTTTTTCTTCCTTATCTCCGACTCGGTTCCATTATATACTAAAGGGAGTTCCACATTATGTGCCGCCGTAGCCCGTGCCAGAAGATTGAATGTCTGAAAAACGAACCCGATCTCCTTGTTTCTGATGCGGGCCAGCTCATCGTCGTTCATCTGGCTCACCAGCTTATCGTTCAGATAGTATCTGCCTTTGGTTGGGGTATCCAGGCAGCCTATCAGGTTCATCAGGGTCGATTTCCCGGAACCGGAGGGACCCATGATAGCGGCATATTCTCCCATTGCTATTTCCAGGGAGACTCCTCGCAGGGCGTTGACCTTCTCTGTCCCCATTTCATATATCTTCCACAGATCTTCAGTTCTTATTAACACCTTTATTTTCTCCTGAATAGGTCGCGAGTACAAAGAGCCAGAGGTCAACCGGAACCTAACTTAAGTTCGGTTCTGGCGGAGGTTCTTTCGTATTCCGGTCAATTCCCCTCTTTCCCCTTTTTCTCTGTGACCTTCACCTTATCTTTGTCCTTCAGAGTTCTAAGGATCTTATAAGTTCCGGTGACCACCATGTCGTCTTGGTTCATCCCGGAGACGATCTCTATGTTCTGCTGATCTGCAATTCCGGTGGTTACCCTCACAAACTCGGCCCTCCCCTCTTTGACCACGAAGACTCCTTCTACCTCCTCCTTCTTCTTCTTCTTGCTTTTTTTGTCTGCTTTTTGGGAAACGCTGTCCGTCGAGGCCAAAACCCCCTCCTTCTCTTCTTCCTCGGCTTTCAACGTGTCCTTTTCCTCTTCCCTCATTACCACCGCTTGAATGGGAACGTTTAAGACATCTATGCGTGAATTAGTGGTGATATCCACCGAAGCAGACATTCCCGGCCTGATGCCAGGCACCTCATCCAAGAGCATTACCTTCACTAAAAAATTGGTGACCTGATCCTGTGTTCCCAGACCACTGATTCGAGCGGTATGTCCGATCTCGGTCACCTTGCCTTTGAATGTGGTATCGGGGTAGGCATCGATCTCAATTTCTGCCTCCTGTCCCACCTTAACCTCGGCTATGTCGGTCTCATCCACCTCCACCTCTGTTTCTATCTCGCTCATGTCTGAAACGGTCATGATCACCGTGCCGGGGTTGTTCATGGTCCCGATCATGACTATCTCACCCACCTCGGCATTCAGAGAGGTAATCATTCCCCCTATGGGTGAGGTGATGGTGGTCTTGCTGAGATTGTATCTGGCTTCATCCAAGCTGGCCACCGCTTGCTCATATCTGGCTTTGGCCAGATCAAGCTCGGTTTTCGCCATGTCATATTGCTCTTGAGATGTAAGCTTCCTCTCAAAAAGCTCCTTCTGCCTGTTAAAGACCAGTTGGGCTTGCTCCTGACTGGCTCTGCCTGAGGATAGCTGGGCTTTAGCCTGATTCACCGCAGCCCTATACTGAGTTTCATCCAGTTGAACCAAAAGCTGACCCTCTTTCACCTCGTCCCCCTCCTCCACCGGCAGCTTGATAATCTTTGCCGGGACGTAAGCCGAGATCTGTACGTCCGTCTTGGGAACGATTCTGCCGTTAGCGGTGACTATGGAGGTGAGGTCGCTTCTGGTGACCTTCTCTGCCTGCACCGGATAGGTTTTCTCGCCGCTTTTCAAGACGTTAGCCACTATGATGATCAGCACCACCACTAATGCACCCAAAACGATTAGGATCTTCTTCTTTTTCTTCATGTCTCCTCCATTGAATTATCTGTAATAACCGCAAATGGAAAAATTGCTCGGATTGATCATATTTTTCCTATGAGGATTCCTCATTAGAATGTCACGCATTTAATCGATGATTTCTCAACCCCACTCCCCACAAAGACAGAGCTCATCTCACTTTCCCATGGCTTTCTCAAACTGTGCCACTGCCAGATTGTAGTCGTATAAAGCCTCCACTTGATCCGACTCGGCC
>CAYOSZ010000237.1:2507-4349 GCA_964406715.1 uncultured Ignavibacteria bacterium
CTCGGCCTGTTTAAAGCTGACCTCCGCATCCAAAAGCTCTAAGATGTTTGCCGCTCCCAGGTTATATTTCTCCTGGACCAAATCCAGGTCCTCTTTGGCTGACTCGACCTTCTCTTTGGTTAAATCGATCTTCTCTTCAGCCTCCTGAACGTTCAAAAAAGCCTGCTTCAGCTCCAAAGCCACGTCTCTTTTGGTTTGGTGGAAGTTTTCCTTGTAGGAATTCAAATTGGCTTTGGCATAAGACAGGTTGTGCTTTCTGGTAAAGTTCTCGAAGATATTGAAGCTGATGGAAGCTGAAAGAGACCAATTATAATCACGCTGGCGGGCAAACTTCAACTCATCTAATTCCTCATTGTTCCAGGAGTATGAACCAGAAATGTTGAAATTCGGGAAAAAACCGCTGCGAGCCATGCCCAATTGAGCCTCAGCCGACTTCAGATCATATTGAGCTTTTCTCACATTCGGATTTTTCTCCATCGACTCCTTCAGAGCGTCCTCGTAGGAGTAGTTAAACTCCGGCATGGTCAAGTTCTCTTCCACGTCTATGGGAGATTCGACGTTTTGCCCCATCCAGCTGTTCAGAGTGGCTTTGGCAAGTTTCACCGTGTTCTCTGCAGTGATCAGTGCCAGTTTTACATCTCCATGCAGAACCTTTGCCTTGAGCACATCGGAGTAAGATGCTGCGCCCAATTCATATCTGGTTTCAGCGATCTTCAGCTGTTCTTCTGCTCGTTTCAAAGCTTCCCTTTGAATATCCAAAAGCATCTTTGCCTTCAAGACGTCAAAATACGCCTGTTTTACTGATAAGATCAATTCCTGATGAGTGAACTGGTAAGAACTTTTAGCCGAGTTTTTGGAGGCGTTTTTTTCCCTGATGCTGTATAAATCATATCCCCCCAGAGACCAACCCTGGTAAGCACTGATGCTGGCGGAATAGTATTTGGATGCATTCACGCCTGAAAACCCGCCGAAGATCAATTCTCCCGTAGCCTCATCGTATGTTATCCGTTCCGTTGGTCCGGTGATCCTGCGAGAATATCCCAGTCTGGAATCAACACTGGGGAGAAGCCTCCCCCAGCTGGTCCAGACGTCGCTTTTCGCCACGTTATAGGATTCCCTGGCGGCAATCAACGAAGCGTTGTGTTTTTCAGCCAGCTGGACGCACTCGTCCAGTGTGTATATCTTGGTGGACAAAGCTTCGGTTTGACCCCAGCCAAGCCCGGTTAGAAGAAGCAACAAACAAAAACTCAGAGTAACAAATCTTATCATTTTTTTCCTCCGTGTGGTTAGATACCAAATGCTCCACCAAATACCGAACTAAGTGTAGATTTTGCCAATATCCAGATTATCCATAAAACGAAGACGGCGGTAAAAGTCTTTTGGGTAGTATATTTGTACATCACTCCCATTCCCAGCGAAACCAGTATTATCTGCCAGATGGTGAAGATGTCAAAGCTGGAGAGAACGTTGTAAAGGAACGTATCCTTTGCGTTCGCCGATAGAATTAAAGCCAGACTGGTCTGCACATTGATGTTTTCTTTTATCATGATAAGAGGAAACTTCACAATCATTGACGGTATGGCAACCAGAGAAGAATAACAGTAGACCGAAAAGACCTTGCGATAAGTGGAATCCCCACCCAAAAGGACATTGAACACAAAGAACAGAACAGCGGCAACCAACACCAGGGCAATCAGGCTGCCAACCGGGGCCAAAGCCAACTGCCATAAAGGTGGTGAATCTTTTTCCATCATTCCATCGATGATTTCTTGCTTTCGCGTTTCCGGAATCTGCTCCATCTCCTGGATCCTCTCCGCCTGTTGAGCCATAATGAAAGGATAA
>CAYOSZ010000238.1:0-4340 GCA_964406715.1 uncultured Ignavibacteria bacterium
CCTCTAAAAGCTCGCCCACCATCTGATTTTCCGGATCAGTGGCTTTGAGCTTCTTCAGGACCTTTTTGGCCTCTTTGGTCTGGCCTTCCTTTGCTAGAATCTGAGCCAGCAAGAGTTCAGTACCCCTGGTCTTCCCGTCCACCTCAACCGCCAGGATTAGCTCCTTTTCCGCCTCAGAATACATCCCTCTTTCCATATTAATCTTTGCCATCACCAGGTGCCCGGGACCATAATCTGGATGAAGCTTCAAACCCCGGCTTCAAAAGTGAAACGCTCTGGACAAATACCATTTCTTGAGATAATCGTCTGACAATGCCGCAAAAATCAGAGAATCAGAATTATGGGATAAGATCTCGTTACACTTGGAGATCCTCTCTTCCAACTGTGCACTCTGCTGCATAAATCCTCTCAGCTTGAAATATATTTTGTCTTGCAGATCAGACATGATACAGGAATTCAGACCTTGGCAAAAAAAGCAATTGCCATGATCTGTCCCCTGCAGCACGCCGGTAAATCCTTAAAATCTGACTACTAAATTTATCGACAGGCAAACTCCATTACTTAACTCTTGAGGTCGAAAACTAGCATCAGCTTAGGACTTTTTTCATGTAGTAGATACCGGAAGCCAGAAGAAGGATAAACAATATACGGATAGAGGCAATTAGGCTGGGAGAGATACTGAGAAGACCAACGCCTAAAAATAAGCTGAGAAGCTGAGCTGCAAAAAGAAGAACAAAGGATAGCGAAAACAATGCCCAACCGGAGGCCAGTTCCCCATCCCTTAAGAAGGATTTCACCCTCACGGAGATTATAAAACAGGCAAAGGTTCCCACCAAAAACAAAATGTCAAAGATGGCTGGAAGTGCCGTCGAAGACCCGGAATCCCGGACTCCAGCCTGGAATGCTTCCGCCTTTTCATAGGCATCGGAAGCTCGCCCGCAAAGGAATGTCACCCAGAATCCCAGAATGAAAAGCTTAAGCTTCTTACCCATCTGTACCTCTCAGAAGTTATGAAATCTTTCTAAAAACAGCGCTGGCTCTTCTTCAAAGTCTTTAGAAGCTCTTCTTCTAATCCGTACTCTTTTACGATCCATCTGTGTCCGGCCACCACCTGGGCTGTCCCTCTCTTTATCTGTGAGACAACCTGACGGGTCAGGTTGACCCCTAAACTCAGAGAGATGGCCCTCAAGAATTCAAAAAGCAGATCGTTCAATCCGTCCAGCAATTTATGGAAGGGAACGGGCTGGATTAGCTTAGCCGGGTAACTCTCCAGATAGCCAAAATCTAAGAAATTCTCAGAGCTCTCCAGGTTACGCAGGAGAGGGTGAAAGGATTTTTGAACGTCAAAACATCTCTTTAAGATTTTCTTTGCTCCCTCTCCCAATTTTCGGGAGGCCATTTTTTCAATGGTCTGATAGGAATCCGAGTACAGTTTGATTATCACGGACGAGAGGAGCTTCTCATTACTTACCTTTTGTCTGGCAATCTTTTTCTTTTCCCTTGCCTCTACCAATCCAGAGGTGATCAGCTTGTACAATGCCTTGCGGGTGAAAAACTCCCTCAAAGGACTTGCCCGCAGAAGTTCCGAAACGGTCTTCTCCCCGTCGATAAGCGGAAGCAGCTGCAGCTCATCTGCGGTTAAGTTCACCGTGTTCGACTTGATCTTGGGATTTTTCACCAGCTGAAGTTCCACATCTTCTGCCGGAAGAACCTCCCGAATCTGGATCCATTCGTCGATTCTTCTGCTTCCCTCCATGATGACGTTCATGGTGTTGAGCTGTGTGATGATCTGTTCCGGGGAAGGTAATTTCCCGTCATAAAAGATAAACTCACCGGAACTCCAGCCAAACAGATTATATACTATCTCCTCTACCTGATACTTCAAAAATGGTACCAACTCCTTTTTGGATATCAGCATCATCTCCAGGAGAATAGTCCCTAATCTCTTGCCGGTTAATTTCTGAAGGCTCAAGGCTTTTTCCAAATCATGCTTGGAAATCTTTTTCTGAGCCAAAATTAAATTCCCCAATAGCTCGTCTTCGCTTCCCCAGGAGGAGGCGTAAACGATGTTTCCCCTATTGAAATATATCTCTCTTTTTTGCTCGTCCCGGGAGATGGAAAGCATTCCCGTCTTTGCTGCCGTAGTGATCAGTTGAAAGAGATCGGATAAGGGGACCGTGTGTAGGTTTCCGCTAAGCCCCGCTTCTTTGATTTTAACGTCAGTGTTCATAGATGAATTCGAGAATCTTATGCTTAATGGCACATCTTTAAATGCGCACACTCGTACTCATAAATATTAATCGGGAGAAAGCTTACATTTCTTAACCTTGCATGAAAAGATTTGTGGGTTTGAGCTTGCAGCAAAGATGACCACCTGCCGATGATTTGTTCATCAGATTCTCCGTTCCCCTGGCACCGGGCACCGAAGTATCAACTAATTATCCCAAAAGACAAAAATTTTCTGCGGCTTGTTCGGCTGGGTGTCAAGCTATGTTATTGTCTAAACAGATAATCTGGGGCGGGGGAAATTGGCAATATCTTCTGTCGGACTAATGGAAGTTGAAATGTCTTTATGCGGGCAAGCTCGTAGAGTACAGTTATCCTTTCTAATCAAAATCGCGGGGAGAAGAAAATAATCTTTAAGACTTACGTCTTGTCTTCATGTAAGAAGCCTGGCAAAATCCGACATGCGAATTTAAAAAGAAACACTCATGAAACAGCCAGCCCTTAACTTGAGTTAAGGGCTGGCTTTACTTCTAAACACCAGATTGTTCAGCAGGAACGGAGGCTTATAAAACTGAAGCTACCTTCTTTTACTCTCTTTTTTCTCTGCTTTAATTTCGCTTCCCTCTTTCTTCTTCTCAACTGCCTTTTCAACTTTTACCTTCTCAGGCACCTTGGGGGTAGGGCTGACTTTTGCCGGTTTCTTTTGTACGGGAGCAGGGGTTTGCTTCTTAATGGTTTTTTGCTTCTCAATGGGCTTCTGTTTTTGTATTCTTTTTGCCTTTACGTCCTTCTCTAACCGATCGTCAATGCCGTTGTTGTTTCTGTCTATGAAATAATCGTATTTCTCCTTGCCCTTTATGGTCCCGGGCTTGTCCTTCGTCTTATCCGATTTCTCGCCTTTAGTCGCCTTTTGGCTCTCCACACTGGGCAACGTTTTCTCGGTGAAGGTGCTCTTTCTGGGCTTTTGCTTCTCCTTTGCTTTCTCCTTGGCCATCTCCTTGATCTCAGTGGTGCTGTCCGAACCACTTTTTTGGGGGGCTCGATCAATGGCCCAAGCCGAAGAGATAAAAGCCATCGAAACCGCGATGATCACCAAAACGATAAATATCTTCTTCATCTCTCTCACCTCATCTTCAGTGAAGTAACTTAGTCACCCTTAAGGGTTAATGTAAACCCTATAGAACAAGTTTTAAAACGGTTGTTCTAAATATATCCGAACCATTCTCCTTGTCAACAATTTATCCTGAAAAACTTTTCTCTTTTCCTTCTTTACCCGAACAGTTTTAAACCCAACTATGCTCTATTGTAATTTCAAAACCGCTGGATACGTCCCCGCAACAACCAGACCATCTTTCACAGCAGACAGTTGCTTTCACCGGATTTTAACATCCGGGACAGAGGGGTCCTCCAGAAAGCAAGCTACCCTTTATCTTCTTTTCTTTCCCTGTGTGCCAGTGTTTGTTTTCTTGGCGGACGCCTTACTGCTGCTGGTTGATTTGGTCGCCTTTTTTCCAATACTGCTTGTTTTTGCTTTGCTGCTTTTTGGTTGTGAGCTTTCGCTTTTGCTAATCTCCTTGGGGGCTTGTGCCGGTGCTTTCGAGCGCACAGATTTTGAATCTCTTTTGATCTTTCTCGGCGATTTCACGGCCGGTTTGATTGATTTTGCTTCTGTTTTCCTTTTAGGTACGGATAAGCTTCTCTTGGTAACCGAAGTCTTTCGAACGGGTTTGGCTTTGATCTCTTTGATTGTTTTTTTCGATTCCGCTTTTGATATACCCGAAGGAAGAGAACGATCCTTCAACTCTCCTGATTTTGCCGGTTGTATCGTTTTGAACCTTTTGTCCTTTGTAATGCGGGTTGGCTCTGCTTTTGCCAGCCTTCCCTTTTCCACTTGCCTGACCGGTTTTATCAATCCACCGGTTTTGCCAATCCCCCTTCTTCTTTCCGCCTTTTCCGACCGATAATTTTTCTCCACGTACCTCTCCCTCACGTACCTGTACCGGTCGTGACAATCGGCCCACACCCTGATGGTGTGGCCTCTCCTCACATGGCACCAGTCCCTCCAGATCCAGCATCCGTGAAACCAGAAGCTCACGTAATGTCTTCCCACCACC
>CAYOSZ010000239.1:0-4314 GCA_964406715.1 uncultured Ignavibacteria bacterium
CGTATCCCAACTCAAAGAAGCGGGTATCCATGAGTTTTACATAAACCGTGGGAGTGTTGGTGCAGTACAGGTAATCGGTTGGAGCAAATATGGCGTCTAAGGCCTCCCTTAACGTCAGGTCCTCGAAGCTCACACTGACCTGCGTTCTTCGATTAACCTCATTATCCCAGATGACGTTAAAACCAGCCTGCTTTGACAAAGCATCCAGAACATCCTCCAATGGTATTCCCTTCCCCGAGAAAGAGAATAGTTTTTCTCTCTCAGTTTCAACCTCCACCACGGGTGAAAAGCCCAATTCAGGAGGTATGGGAGGCGGGTCTTCGTCGCTTTCCTCAATGCGCGCCATTGCCTGGTTTAAATCCTGCTGGGCAAGATTTGAAGCGCATCCGCAAAGAAAAAGAAAGGTTAAGAGTATAAACAGCGTCCACCACGTGGAATTGGATTTTCTCATGATTCCCCTTCCCTGGTGATGTCCGGACGATCATAGAAGAAAACAAAGGCCTTGCCCTCTCTTAAAAGAACGACGCTCTCTTTTCTGATCTCCCTTATCTCCCAGACATCAAATCGATCTCCCTGGTGAACCCAGGATTTTTTGTCTCCGTAAACTAAAAGTGCGCTTTTTTCTTCATCGGTGATTAAAATCGCCTTGACCTGTAACCGTTTTTCAGATCCGGCTTCCCTGTTGGCCCCAACTGATGGTGTGGTCCCCATCTCGCTTCCCAACGCTCCGGATTGATCACCTCCGGTCAGCGACCTTTCTATCTCCCATATCTCCTGCCTGAGCTTCTTTTCCTCCAGGTCGGCCCTCAAGTATTCTATCTCTATCTGTGTCCGGCTGAGTTTGTCCTGCAGCTCTATCAGCTTCGGATCCTCCTTCCGAAAGGGATCCTTCAACGCCTCCATGGCCTGGAAGAGGGGAGACCTGATCTCCTCCTTCTTTTGAGGTTTGGAGATTTTCTGCGCTGATCGACCAGCAGAGCGCGGTTTCTCCGGTGTCGTCTCGGTGCCGCCTGAGGTCATGAACTTCATGCCCACAAAACCGACAAGCATTAAACCTATAAGAACGATGCCAACGATAAGAAGCTTTTTGGATTTCAAGTCCTTTAGCAAGCCCATGTTAGGAACCTTTCGGGATAACGTAATATTTTAACTGCACCCGTAAATTTCCGGGCACAGCCACATCCGTCCCGCCAATGGTGAGTATCTCCACCACAAATGGAAAATTTCTAAATTCCCTTAACATCTTTATGACCTGGTCATACGAAGCGTAGTTGTTTATGCCGATCCTCAGAGGCACCTCGTTCACCGTGACCACGTCGGGAAAGTCTCTGCTTTTGCGCTCACCATCGATTTTCACCTCAGCCTCCAGCCCCAGTCGCGACAGGAAATTTATTACGAATTTCCTCATCAGAACCTTGTTGGCTATCGGGTCCTGCGCCCTGGGGATTTCGACAAGCACCTTCCCGGTGATCCTTCTTTCCTCCAGGGATTCCTCCAGTTGTTCGACATACTCCAGCCTCTGGCTTGACTTGGACAGTTGTTCCCTTCCTTCCTTGATCTGTCCGTTGAGCGCCTTGATTCTCTTTATGCTGAAAAACGCACCAAACAGAATCAGAATGCCGAAGGCTATGATGATGATCTTATCCTTGCTCATTTCAAATGTCCAACTGGCAGATTAGCTTAAATTCAACTTGCTTACCCTGCAGTTCCCTTTCGATCAATCTGACACTGGTGAATAGGGGCGATTTAACGAAATTGTTCTGCAACTCTTCCACCTGGATAAGCGAGTTGATTTCGTCCGTACCGTCCGCCACACCGGTGATCTCCCCCCGCCATACTTTCTTCATGTTTTTCAAGGTGAAAGTTTTAAGAGCCACCCCTTGTGGTACCACCGCAGCCAGTTCCATAAGAATATCGGACCAGGGAGGCTGGGAGTTCTCGATGGACTGAGATACAAACTCCAGGGGCAACTCCTTCAGTCGGTCCTCCTTCATCTTGATCTCTCCCTTTATCCCCCCATGAAAAGCATTCAGGTCTCTTAAGTCCATGGAGAATCGAGAAATCATCATGGCGAATATCAAGACTACACCCAAAAAGGCGGTGGAGGAGAGCGCCAGCAGTTTCTTTACCTTCTTTTTCTCCTGGACGGAGAAAGGAACAAACATGAAACTGCAGCAGTCAGGATCGAGAAGCGCCAGGCCCAAACATCCGGGATGAACCTGAGATTCATCCACTTCACCGAACAGGATCTTCGGGTTAAAGGGAACGATCTCCGCTCCGGTCTTACCGCTTAGATTCTTCTCAATTTCAGAATCGTTGAAGTTCCCCCTAAACACCAACTTGGCCAATCTCTCCTCAGGGTAAGAATCGTTATAGAAGAGCAGGGTTCGGTAAATGTCCTTTGTCAGCGCATCACTGACGGTGTCTTTCTCCCCCTCAGGCACGGACAGTTCCCTGGTCAGACGGATTTCTTCACCTTTGAAGACTGCGACCCGGCAGGCGGATTGATCCAGGTCGATGAAGGCCAGGGGCTGGTCAGAGATGATTTCCATTTTTTCCAAGAGAGCTTGCACGCTCACCGGGTAGGTGGTATACAGGTCCGGTTTAACCCGCGAGTTGGTGAACATCTGAGAGATCTCCTCTAAACCATCTGTCTTCATACCCACTGCCATTATCTTCCGATTGATCTTGGCGCCGGGACCGGGCACTTCACCTAAAACCTCGTACTTGAACTGACAATCGTTTCCTGAGGCTTTTATCACTTCAGTCTCGACGGCTGAATCGAGCATTTTCTTTTTCAAGTCGGGTACTACAAAGATGTTGTGAAACGTGTTCTCCAACGCGCACGAGACTCTGATTTGGTCAACATGGCAGGACATGTCCGGGAGATGTTCTCCGAAGAACTTGGCCAGATCAGAGACGGGAAACTCAAGCGAGGTGACAACCTTGAGTTGCTTTTTCTGTTTCTCCAGTCCGCTGACCTTGACACTCTTGCTGGTGAAGTCGATACATAATATCATTTACTATTGCTCCTGCTAATGGCAGATGTCGTCTCCGCCGCAACCTTCATCCGTCTTGTTGGGACCGGCGGAATAAAATTCATGGTTGAACGAATCCCAGATATAGTTGGTACCCCAGGGGTCCACCAGGTGGTCGGGGTTAGAGATAAGACCGGCATTGACTAAAGATGTCACTCCGCTCACCAGATTCCAGTCGGTAGCCCCATCGCAATTGCCATTCAAGTCCTGGGGAGGGCAGTCTCCCTCCCCTCCATCTTCGTCCACCAAACCGTCCGCATCATCATCGTTTTCCGCTAAAATCGCTGCAGCCTGTTCTAAGACCGCCACCTCCCCCTCTATTTCTCTCCTCCAGGCGATGGTGGATGCCAGCTCATTGGCTGAAAGATAGATGAGGATGTCGTCGAAATCCTCCGTCGATCCCTCCTGAGTATACTGCCCGTTGGTCAAATCGCTATTGCTCTCGTCGAATTTTAAATTTGTCCCGCTGGAAATCAGCACCACAGCCGTACCTCCTATGGACTGCCCATCAACTACCAGCTCGGAAAAAGGAATCCCTTGATTGGTTATTACGTAGCCGTAATACTTCCCTGCATAAATCTCATCCGTTTGAGCCGAGGGAGGAAGATCCAAATCGTCGACGGGAACAACATAACCGGAATCAGGAGATGGCAGAACCAGAAATGACCGATAATAACCCAGAACCGTCTCCCTGATGCTCTCCATCTCCTTTTTGGTATTTACCTCCCTTTGTCTTTTTCCCATGGCAGCATAAAGTCCAACCACGGAAACTGTAAGCATCCCGATTATGGCCATGGTTATGGCCAATTCCACAAGGGTAAACCCCTTATGGGAGCGCTCAAGAGCTATCCGGCAGAATGAAAGGCTCATTTAATTGTCTTAGAAAGACTCACGTTAAAAGTTACCCGGAAAACCGGGAAAAGGATACCTTAAGAAGAAGTATCCCCCTGCCACCCCTTGATGAAATTCAGATGTAGGACCGATAACGTCGGGAATTCGGTGGGAGACGCTGCCTCACAGCATCTCCCACCGAACTGATTACCACACCTTAGTCCACAAAGTAGTATAGATTGATCTTCGCAGTGCCGGTGTAGGTCGAGCTCGACACCACATAACCGGTGCTGTCTGATCCATCATCCAGCTGCCTGTCCACGCTCTCGCACACATCCGGAGGAAGACTCACCATGATGAAGTTGCCGTTCCTGTGGGCGGTCGGGCTCCCAGCGGTGTCGGCGCCGAAGTAGTACTTGGCTCCGAACGGACTCCTCTTGGTCTC
>CAYOSZ010000240.1:0-4313 GCA_964406715.1 uncultured Ignavibacteria bacterium
GCCTGGAGTAATCCCGAAGGTTTTGTTACGGACAGCGCCCAATGGTGGTATCCTTTCGAAACCAGAAAAGCGGCACCCTTTTCCAGTGAGGTGACCGGGCAGGAAATCTTCGGTCCAACCACTTATCCCAATAGCGACGGTTATTACAAGCTCACAGGAATAGTCGTCCGCGTTGATTCAATTACAGATGAGAAATTGTATGCCTACGTTAGACTTCCGGGTCAGTTTTTGGCGGGTGACGTCAACGGAGACGGAGCAGTTAATGTTGGAGACGTAGTCTACCTGGTGAATTACCTGTATAGAGGTGGGCTGCCTCCAGATCCCTTTCAGGCTGGCGATGTCAATTGTGATGGGGTAGTGAACGTGGGCGATGTGGTTTATCTGGTAAACTATCTCTACAGAGGCGGAGACCCACCCGGCTGTTAGTCTATTGTCACCTCTTTAATCGAACACCGATTCGACCCCGGCTCGGATGAGCTGGGGTTTTCCTTTGGTATGCATCAGCAAGTTCATCCGGTACAGCCTCCCGGTTATCCGGCGCATAGGCTTGAGAGTAGGCTATGCTAAACTTAGGGATGATTTTTACGTAAACCTTATCAGTGCTGCCGAGAAAACGGTTGACTTCATATTAAGTTTTCTTAAATTTGAGAACTAGCGCCGAATTTGTGGCTGCATTGATAAAGGAGATTTATGGATTCTGTCATGACTCTGTTTAAGACTAGGAAATTCAAGTTATCATTTTGGTTACTTCTATGCCTTGTTCTGTTCTTACCCCACCCGTCCCCCTCACAGGATCAGGTTCAACAGGAAACGTCTTTTAAATACCCGGCTGAATTTCCCAGGATCGATTTGAAGACTCAGAGGTTCCTTGAGAGATTACCTTCCGATTCAGCCGTGGCAGTTTGGGTGTTTTTCACAGACAAGGGGATCGAATCATCTGCACAATACAGGACCGCTCTGGATGAAACCGCCCATCAGCTTTCGGAAAGATCATTGAGGAGGAGGATGCTGCGAGGACGCGAACCACGGGTGGATTTCACCGATATTCCGATAGAGAAACGATATCTGGACGAGTTGGAAAACCTGGGAGCAAAAATTAGGGTGGTTTCCAGGTGGTTGAATGGGGCATCGGTTTTGGCAGATAAGCAGCAGATTGAAAAGATCAAAAATCTCCCTTTCGTCAGAGCAGTTAAAAAGGTAGCGACCTTCACCCGAAGCAGGCCGGAGGCAGAGAAAAATCGACTTCGGAAGACGGGCCAGCCTTACGGAGAACAGGATCTGGGATATGGAGAATCATATGCTCAGTTGGCGCAGATTCACGTTCCGGAACTGCACCGGATAGGATTAAGCGGGGCGGGAGTGCTTATAACGCTTCTGGATACCGGTTTTTCCGTGGATCATTCCGCCTTTGAGCATATCCTGACCTCAGGCAGGTTGGTGGCTACTTACGATTTCATTAACGGGGATGAAAATGTGGACGATGGGGAAGAGAACCAAAGAGCACACGGAACGTCCGTGCTTTCGGTGGTGGGGGGATTGGTTGAAGACACCTTGATTGGATGTGCTTATGGTGCACAATTTGCACTGGCTAAAACTGAAATCCAGGCAGTGGAGATTGAGATTGAAGAGGACTATTGGGTGGCGGGTTTGGAGTGGGGAGAGGCGTTAGGGACGGACGTGGTGTCGAGCTCCCTGGGATACACCGACTGGTACACTTACCAGGACATGGACGGCAATACCGCTTTATGTACCCAGGCGGCTGATCTGGCGGTGTCCAAGGGGGTGGTGGTAGTAAATGCAGCCGGGAACGAAAGAGACGATCAATGGTACTACATCATTGCTCCTGCCGATGGGGACAGCGTCATCGCGGCAGGTGCGGTGGATTTGGAGGGCAAAATCGCCGGTTTCAGTTCTGCCGGTCCCACCTCCGATGGGCGGATCAAACCGGATGTATGCGCTTGTGGAGTAGGAACCTATTGTGCGGTTGCCGGTGGAGGTTATAGCCACCTGGGTGGGACCTCCTTTGCCACGCCCCTGGTGGCGGGAGTATGCGCTCTGCTTCTGGAAGCTCACCCCAGCGCGGACCCCGTTCGGGTGCAGGAAGCTTTATGGACCACCGCCAGTCAAGCCGATAATCCGGACAATTTGATGGGATATGGCATCGCGGATGCATCAAAAGCAGGCGGATTCAGCCTGGTGGTTTCCCCCCAAAAGCTGAGTTTCGAGGCTTCTTTTGGAGACACCCAATCTCAACAAATGATTTTGAACCTGACCGATTACTGGCAGGGAGAGGGTTTGAAATGGAAAGCCCTCACCATCAATGAGTGGATAACCATCTCACCGGATTCGGGAGTCACTCCCGGACCCTGCTCCGTCTCGGTATATCCTGTGGGTCTGAAAGCCGGTATCAACCGGGGTTCGATAATCATCTCCTCTTGGAATACCATAAACTCCGAGCAGGAAGTACCGGTGGTTCTGACTCTCAATCCTAGCGACCAGGTTTTGTGCTTTCCCAATCCGTTCACCGATACTTTGAAGGTGCTGGTTAAAAGTCCAGATGTCTCCCGAAGAATCAAAATCAGCGTCTTTACCGTGGCAGGAGAACGGATTTTCACCTTTCCCGAAGAATATACCGAGTCGTATCAGTATATCTGGAACGGTACAAATGAAGAAGGGGAAAAAGTTGCCAGCGGTATATATTTGCTCAAGGTAGACATTGGCGATCAGTCGCAGATCGTTAAAGTGGCGAAGGTGAGATGAAGGCATTTTTAATAAACCAACCTTCTATTTCCACGAAAGTTCTGCAGAAATTCGAATTTTTGTTTGTTCACTTTTAGGAGTGTTGAAAAGAGATTTGGGAGTGCGAAAGCTTGCTTTCGCGAATTTTATTTTCGTTGGTAACGGATACATTAACATTACCATAAATAGTTACGGATGTAAACATCCGTGGTGAATTAGAGAGACAAAAGCCCTCTTTTTCATTTCCGCTTGTTATCTTTTTCACAAAATTCCGTTGACTTCGTTCCTTTTTATTTTAAATTTGGTGCAGGCTTAACCGGAGGCGAGATCAGATGATGGTGCTGCTGCGAAGAATTCTTCTGAAGATATACGTTAAAGGTCAGATTTAGTTTTCTCCGAACTTCTTCGGTTTGGCAAGTTATATTATTTGTTCAATTCGGAATTTCATTAATGAAGGGAGAAAAGATGGTTTCGTATAGATGTCCAAAAATCAAAACCCGGCTGCCGGGTCCTAAAAGCAAGAAACTTATCGACCGGGACGAAAGATACGTTTCGCAATCATACACCAGAGCCTATCCGGTGGTTCTTTCGCATGCCCAGGGAGCGTACCTGTGGGACGTGGACGGGAACTGCTTCGTCGATTTCCATACCGGAATAGGAGTCTGCTCCACCGGAAATTGTCATCCTCAGGTGGTGGAGGCAATCAAGAAGCAGGCGGAGAAGGCCATACATATACCCTCTGCCGATTTCTACCACGAGCCGGTGGGTAAGCTGGCAGAGAAGCTTTCCCGGATCGTTCCGGGGAAATACCCCAAAAGGACGTTCTTCTCTAACTCCGGTGCCGAGGCGGTAGAGACCGGATTCAAGCTCGCCCGTTACAACCAGAAGAAACCCCGCACCATCGCCTTCATAAACGGATTTCACGGAAGAACCATGGGAGCTTTATCCTTAACCTGCAGCAAGGGAACCCAGAGAAGATATTTTGCTCCCCTGGTACCGGAGGTGACCCACGTTCCCTATGCTTACTGCTATCGCTGTCCTTTCAATCTGACCTATCCCAAGTGTGATTTCGCCTGCGTCAAATTCATTGAGGAGGAGATCCTCAGTAAGGTAGCTCCGGCAGATGAGGTGGCGGCAATAGTGGTGGAACCTATCCAGGGCGAAGGCGGATATGTGGTTCCTCCCCCCGGCTATCTTCAGCGATTGAAAGCTTTGACCGAGAAATACGGAATACTTCTGATGATGGATGAGATACAATCCGGCATGGGAAAAACCGGAAAGATGTTCGCCATGGAGCATTGGAACGTGACTGCTGACATCGTGGTGATAGCCAAAGCCTTGGCCTCGGGCATGCCACTGGGTGCATGCGTTGCTTCCCGGAAGCTCATGTCCTGGGAGCCGGGTTCTCATTCCACCACTTTCGGCGGAAATCCCATCGCCTGTGCTGCCGGTTTGGTTACCATAGAAATAGTGCAGAACGGGCTTATGCAGAACGCCGCCCGTATGGGAAATTACATCATGAAACATTTGAAAAGCATGATGAAGCGTTACTCCATCATGGGCGACGTCAGGGG
>CAYOSZ010000241.1:0-4306 GCA_964406715.1 uncultured Ignavibacteria bacterium
CGCAGATAGTGTTCGTCAAGACCTACCAGAATCTGGTCAACTTCGACACCACCAAGAAGCTTTCCACCTGGCTTTATCGAATAACCATTAACGCTTCCATCGATTTCATCCGGAAGCACAAGAAGCACAAGCACGAGCTTTTAGACAACATTTTCGGCGAGCTGAAGGAGAAAAAGCAGGATGTAGAGAAGGTGTACCAGCGCAGTTTAATAAAATGGGCCATCAATGATTCCATGGGAGCGCTCAACCCCAGACAGAAGGCGGTTTTCGTCCTGCGGGATCTGGAGGGATTGGACATAAAGGAAGTCGCCCAGATAACCGACATGCCGCAAGCCACGGTGCGCTGGTATCTGCATAGAGCACGATCCAAACTCAGGAGTGAACTGACAAAGCATCATCCTGAACTCTTAAAGAAGATGGGGATTAAGCATGAAGTGTAGAAAGGCTCAAAAGCTGATCCTCAGTTATGCCGAGTTGAACCCGCCTCAGAAGGAGATGTTGGACGAGCATGTGGGAGGCTGCCCTCACTGTTCCTATGAACTTACCCTCTACCTGAAATCCATGGACCTGCTTAAGGAAGGCGTTTACTTCGAGGAGTCGAAGGATTTCTGGAAAGGCTATCAGGTGGATGTGAAAAGAAGGATTTCACCTCCTCCGTTCTGGAACAGAGTCTGGACGGAGATGGAACGGTTGGCCGGCCTGATCAGAACCCCGGTCTTGGGTCCGGTCCCGGCTTACGTCCTCTCCTTTGCCCTGATAGCGTTTGTGACGTTGAGCCTGTACCCGGGCTTTCTTTCCTCCAGGGATACAGAGGGTTTCAGAAACAATCTGGTGGTGTATGAAGGCGGGTTGCTTTCTGCGATAGATGATGAAGGGGTAACCATCTATACCTTAGAGAGCAGATAGCAGAAAAGCTAAAGCTGAGGATTCTTCGGATCTGTTCGGGTGAAAGCCGAAAGAGGAAATTCGTTTGAAACTTGATAACGCTTAGGGGAGTATGAGTTCAAAGCGAAAGAAGGCGGGTCTTCTCCTCTGGGGTTTAATGATGACGATCCTTTTGGGGGGATGCGGAAGAAGCTCGCTTCAGCGTTTGGAGGATGACTTAGCCAGGGTGGTGGAGAAAGCAGGCCCCTCGGTGGTCTGTATCATGGCTAAGAATGAGGGCTCGGGGGAATTGAAATTAGGCTCCGGCGTCATTCTGGAGGAGGGATACATACTTACCACGGAAAATATCCTGGACAACGTGGATAACGTCACCTTGAAACTACAGGACGGTAGGACCATAAACGACGATCAGATTGTGGGGATGTTCTGTGACTTCGAAACCAACGTCAGCCTGATCAAGGTGAACCAGGAGGAACTCAAGCCGGTTCAGATGATGGGGGCTGGAGAAATAGATAACGGATGTTTGGGCATCGCCCTGGGGAACACCAATTATTCCAAGGGTTTGGATGTCAACCTGGGAACGGTAACCAAGTCGTGGATAGGAGGGGCGGATGCCTATGATGAAAGCCTGATGATATGGCACGGTCCGGTGGTTGCCTATCACGGGGGCACTCCCATATTCAACAGAAACGGGGAGCTTTTGGGTTTGACCGAGGGCAGGCCAATGGGGGAAGATGGGGTGATCTTCATCCTGCCAGCCAAAACCTGCATGCGGGTCAGCCAGGTACTCAAGAAGGACGGTAAGGTCAAAAGAGGGTGCATAGGAATCTTCTGTGAAGCAAAGACCGGCAAACGTGAAAAAGGAGAAACCTCAGAAGGTGTTTTGATAACCAAGGTTATCGAAAAGGGTCCTGCCTTCAAAGCGGGCTTAAATCCGGGCGACAGGATCGTCAGTTTTAACGGAAAGCCAGTCGGAAGCTCTGATCAGCTTAGAAGGTTAATTTCTGCTACCGAGGTGGGCTCCCATGTCCTCTTGGGAGTGATTTGCCAAAAGGGGAAGAAGAAAACAGATGTCCTGGTAAAAACGGCTGAGCACAGCGGGCTGGGAATGAGAAGATGTCCCCACCGGTCAATTTGAAAAATCTTTTTTTCTGCTGGAACTTCTCACCAACTTTGGTTGTATTCTTAATATGGAACATGGGGAATGGTTTGGGTTCGGGAAAAGAGGAATATGGGTTGAAGGTTCTTATTAGGAAACCACAAAACCTTTAAAGATAAGGAGGCAAAGATGGTTTTGGATCCGATTTGCCTGATGGAGATAGATGAGAAAAACGCTCCCGCCAAGAGCATGTATAACGGCCAAACCTTTTATTTCTGTAATGAAAGCTGCAAGAAGAAGTTCGAAGAGGACCCGGAGAAATACATAGACGTGGAGAAAAAAGAAAACTAATTAGCATAAAGCTAAGTTGATTCTGTTTATCTAAAACAAAAGAATTCAGGTCGGGAGAAGGTTAAGATGATTAAAACCATCCCGGCCTCTTAATATCAGAAGAAGTGAGTCAAAAGATGTCGGTTTCCGGCAACAAAAAGATCGGGGTAACGTTTTTTTCCATTTTCATCGGGATGATAGTCGGGGCGGTCATATTGGTACTGCTCTATAGTTTCGGATTTTTTCATTCCTCCTCTTTGAGGAAATCAGATGGATCGGTAGAGAAGAACATCTTCCCACAAACCCCCGGTATGGTGCAAGCTTCTGCTTCCCTTCAGGATGAAATAACCAGCAGCCGGCAGAGCGCCATTGTCCAAGCGGCGCAGAAGGTCGGGCCGGCAGTGGTGTCCATCAGCGTGGTGCAGGTGAGGGTAATCAGAGAACACCCGTTTTTCTCCCCGTTCGGAGATGATTCCTTCGACGAGTTCTGGGGAAGGTTCTTTCGTCCCCGGGAGTACAAGGAAAAAGTCTATGGCATCGGTTCCGGGTTCATAATAAATCCTCAAGGGTACATATTGACCAACACTCACTTGGTGGGTGGGGCAGACCAGCTAAAGGTGACCCTGACCACCGGCGAAGAGTTCGAGGGTAAGGTGGTGGGAATGGATGACGTTTCGGATCTGGCGGTAGTGAAAATCGATGCGGAGAATCTGCCTTCGGTGGTTTTGGGTAATTCCGATGGTCTTATAACCGGAGAATGGGCCATAGCCATAGGTAATCCCTTCGGGTATCTTTTAGACGATCCCAATCCCACCGTAACGGTGGGGGTCATCAGCGCGGTGAATCGGGACATCAAAAAGGAGAAAGGGCAGGTTCAAATCTACCGGAAGATGATCCAGACCGATGCCGCCATAAATCCGGGAAACTCAGGAGGCCCCCTGGTTAACGCCTCCGGAGAGGTGATCGGAATCAACACGTTTATTTTCACCACCAG
The DNA here is from genome assembly GCA_964406715.1 of uncultured Ignavibacteria bacterium. Lineage (GTDB taxonomy): Bacteria > Zixibacteria > MSB-5A5 > MSB-5A5 > SM1-73 > SM23-73-3. Next base: position 3,309 of record CAYOSZ010000241.1, read on the forward strand.
CCGCGGATCAGAGGGGATCGGTTTTGCCATACCCATCAATCGGGCCAAGGCGTTGCTTTCGGATCTGATCGAACACGGGAGGATCATCCCCGTCTGGATCGGTGCAAGGGTTCAGGAGGTCAACCCCATCCTGGCTCAGAGCATGGAGCTTACACAAGCCCAGGGGGTCATCATTTCGGATGTAGAGGAGGGGAGTCCAGCTGATAAAGCCGGGTTGAGGATTAAGGATGTGATAGTAGAGGTCGACGACCAGAAGATCAGGACCTTAAGCGACTGGGAGGATTTAGCCTATCTGGCAAGGGCCAGCCAAACGCTGAATCTTGTTTTTCTCCGTGACGGAAAAAGGATAAATGCCCGTCTGGTACCACAGACGCTGCCCGGTCAACCGAGCGAAGGATCGAAGAGCAGGTTGGGAATAACCGTGGCTAACATAAGCTCGGCTCTGGCTTACCAGCTGGGAACGAACGATAGAAGAGGAGTGGTCATAGCAGGTGTAGACCAAGGAAGCCTGGCTAATGAAGCAGGCCTGGCGGTGGGAGACATAATACGTCAGATCAACGACCAGCGCGTCCGAAGCGTTGAAGACTATGAAAAGCTAATCGGTGGTATAAAAAACAAAGAAAGGTTGATTCTTTTGATAGAACGAAGCGGCACCTTGTATTTTGTCTCGCTGGAACCTTAAGAGGAGACCCTTTTCAGAGTTCACATAAGCAAAAGCCCTGGCTTACCTACAGCCGGGGCTTATTTTATGCAAGATCAGTTAACCGGGCGGCAACTCAACAGCCTGGCGGATCTCCGTTTTTGTATAGATAGTTGACCAGATACACCACGTCGCCGACGTTGACCACCCCGTCACAATTTGCGTCCCCGGTCCATAAGGGATCAGGAGCCGGTCCGCCTCTGTAGAGATAACTCACCAGGTAAACTATATCTCCGACGTTTATTATCCCGTCCACGTTGACGTCGCCGCGTACGAAGGGGACCAGACCTTCTGCCGT
>CAYOSZ010000242.1:0-4299 GCA_964406715.1 uncultured Ignavibacteria bacterium
CCGATGCCATTATTTTCGATGTACGGCAGAACGGCGGAGGCAGTCCCAGCATGATCCAGCTCATCACCAGCTACTTCTTTGACGAACCGGTCCATCTAAACAGCTTCTACGTGCGCAAGACCGATTCTACCCAGCAGTTCTGGACCCAGGCATGCGTTCAGGGTCCTCGAATGACAGATGTTGATCTGTACGTGCTTACCAGCAGCTACACTTTCTCCGGAGCGGAGGAGTTCACCTACAATCTCAAGAACATGGAAAGAGCTACGATAATAGGCGACACCACCGGCGGCGGGGCTCATCCTATCGACATCAAGCCGTTTCCCAATCTGAACATCGGCATGTCGTTACCGTTCGGCCGGGCGGTCAATCCTGTCACCGGAACCAACTGGGAAGGCACGGGAATTGCTCCTCACATTGTCGTACCCGAGGATCAGGCGCTGGACGTGGCACATCTGGAAGCATTAAAGAAGCTGGAGCAAAAGACGGACGATCCGCAACGAAAGGCGCTACTGAAATGGGCCATTGAAGGCAAGCAGATCAAGCTGCATCCGGTCAGTCTCACTGCAAACGAGTTAGATAAGTATGCGGGACAGTACGGTCCCAGGAAGCTCTGGGTCGAAAATGGAACCCTGTACTACCAGCGCGAGGACCGGCCCAAGTTTGCACTGATTCCCATGGGCAACCATTGGTTTATGCTGGAGGGTCTGGACTACTTCAGGATCAAGTTTGTGCCCGACGGAACAGGTCAGATCAACGAGCTGATCGGCCATTATGACACCGGCCACACCGACAGCAACAAGCGCGACAAGTAGCATACGTGGGTCAGAAATCCCGTGCTCATGACACTATTCATGTTCTGAACTCACCCCCAGCAGAGCTGTGGGGCACCCGGCATTTCGTTGAAACCCATAAGGCCGTAGCGAAAGCTTTGGCATTGTTGCCACGAGCTTTAGCTCGTGGGTTTGATTCCAAAATAAATCCTCCCCGGTTTCAACCCCCTCATATCATGGACTGAAGTTCCAGTTGTTTTTTTCTCGGCCCACGACCTGAAGGTCGTGGCAAATGAACGCAGGGTACCTGATCTACGAACTAGGGCCTGGGTCCCTTGGAACGTCGGGAACGCGTGACTATGATAATCCCCAGCATAGCCAACCCAATGACGACTGCTGTTGAATAGCCGCCCCCACCGAATACTGCGAACAATATCGATGCTGCGATTAATACAAGGCCAACAATGAAGCTATAACGTTGCATGAATGGCTCCTTCCAAGTACACTCGGGTCGGGGGACCCGATGGGCACGCAGAAAAGTCTATCGATTTCGTTTGAATCTGAATCCAATCAACTTCACACTTTCTATTTTACCTGTATCGTCGCTTTGAAAGACAAACCAAGCTTCAGAGTCATCTTCAATACCGAATTCATTGATCCCCACGGGATTGATTGGATAATTGAAGGTGGAATCCTGTAAAAGTCTTGCATGGAGTTTGCCATCTCGAAGCTCAATATTCAAGTCCGCTGAAGCTCCCCCAAGTGTGTACTCACCGACATATTTATTCAAATCAATCCTCTTGGTATCAATAGAATCAGGAGCAGAACCCGTTAGTATCGACTGCTTGAACTCTTCAAGAATTCCTATAGCAATATCATCAGACGGTTTTTGATTCATTAAGGGATTATTGGAATTAGTCAGCGCAACGACTCCTATCTTAAGTGCAGGAAAAGCTCGGACATAAGCATGAAAACCCAGATGGCCGCCATCATGATGTATACCTTTGTATTGCGGGTCCCAGACGTAACCCCAGCCCAGGCTTTCAAGATGCATCATCCGTAACCCATCCGGGCTGATTATCTGAGCACCGCCCGGAGCATCATCCTGAAATTGTAGAGAAAGAAAACGAGCCATATCCTCTGCGGTGGAATACAATCCCCCTGAGTAAAGGGCACAGCCATACTCCCATTCGGGTGCAACCAGCGGTTCGGATTCCGAATCCAGATAAACGTAACCCGTCGGAACACGGGAAGGGTTCCTCTTGCGAAGGAAAAAACCGGAGTCGTTCATCCCCAGCGGCTTGAGAATGTGAGACTCGATATAGTCAGTAAATGGTTCGCCGGCTGCACGTTCCAGCGCCATTCCCAACAACGTCACACCCAGGTTGGAATAAAAGTAGCGCGAATTCGGCGGGTATTCCAGTTCAACGAAAGGCAGATTCGCCAAGAGCTCTTCTTTTGAAGCATACCATTTCATCTTAGACGTCCCCTTTGTATTTAGCCAGATACCGGCAGCAAAATCACTCCAGAAATTTACGTTCGCATCTCTGGGTAAGCCGGATGTATGCATGGCCAGTTGGCGCAAAGTGGTTGGCTGTGTGCCCTCATAAGGAGATTTGACTTGATATTCGGAAAGGAATTTCTCCACCGGCGTGTCTAAGGTTACAATACCTGCTTCAGCAAGTTGTACCAGCATGGTGGAGACGAATACTTTGGTGATAGACCCGATGGGATAAATCGTCTTTCTCGTCGCCGGAATCTTTTTCTCCAAATCCGCATAACCGAACGCCTGGCTATAAACGATGTCACGATCATAAACCAGGGCAATCGACAAGCTGGGTAATCCGCTTTCCCGGAAGGCGGCTTCGACCATAGGTGGAAGTAATTTTATGAGAGTGTCTGCTTTACTGTTGATATGAATCTCAGTATTATTAACCAGTGCTTCCGGTTGTCCGCCTTCATCACCGGCAAAAGCGGGTAATGCGAATGAAAATGTAAGTAACAAAATAATAACAGCTTTAAAAACAAAGTTAACCATTTTCCATACTCCTGAATTTAGTGTTGTGCGGTTAACATGGATTCGTATGGTTCCAGATAACACGGTTTATCGGTTTTCTTGTTGCGTCAGGTCCTCAGACCTGACGTGACTGTCAGGAGAAGTTCCTGACAGAACAAAAAGGCTTTCTAACCGCCAATAACCACCGTCCATGGACGCACCTGCCACTCTGTGATCAGGCTGTTTTTCACGTACGGGTCATTCTTGGCGAAATCCTCTGCAACAGATGGATCATCTCCCTTGAACACCAGCACCGCACCGTCAGATGGTTCTGCCAATGCTCCGGCCATTACCAGGGCACCACGCTGGTAAGCTGCTTTCGCATAAGCAAGATGCTCTTCGCGGTACGGGGCGCGTCTTTCGATGTAGTTATCAACGGTTTTATAGAACAAAATGTAGTACATTGTCTTTCCTCCATAGGCATATGTATAATACTCTCTTCATTTGAAGACGTCTACCTTATCCTATACGGTTTCCGGACGATACCGGTTCTCTATTTTCAAAGTCGCTTCATGTTTTGCCCAACGGGTGTGATCTTATACCTGATCGACCTGAAAATCACCCATGCTTTCAGCTTTCGGTGAATTTTTTTGCTATGTCGATTAATTCCACCAAAGAATGTATTGTGGTGTACATTTTGTCTTCCTTAACTTCGGCGGAAAGGGAATTATACCAGTAACTGAATATACCGTTTTTGACGGCACCAAGAATGTCCTTCTCAAATGAATCACCAACCAAAGCGATTTCCTCTGGATCAAGACAAAGAGTAGATATGACTCTTGAGAAAAACTCGCTACTTGGTTTCTCGAATCCCATGTTTCTATAACAAAAAATATTACAAATATAAGTATCCAAGTTTACCCTAGCCAGTGCCTCCCAAATATCTTCTTCTTTAGAATCTTTGGCATTGGTTACCAGATAGCATTTCGACACCTTACTGAGATATTCCAGGGTCTTTTGTGCTCCCTCTACGACTCTGACTTCTGGCCATGATTTCATGGGTCCAGGATAATGGGGGATATCCACCATCAAGGTGTCGCCCCAATCGAATAAATATGCTTTGAAAATCATATTCTTTCGCATAACGCACAGATTCAAAGGTGTCGATTAGCTGAACGCTGAGGTGATCTGTCGGGCTTCTATTCTATGCACGAATCGAGGTTTGACGAGAGATCCAAGTGATGACTGTAGAAGAAGTTCTGTAATCAGAAAAAACGCAAAAGCAAGCTTTTACACTCCCAAAATCACTTTTTCAACACTCCCACGGGTGTGACCTGACACCTGATTGATCGGCTGTCGGATCACCCGCCAGGCTACGCCCGTAAGGGTCGGCAAGACCCGACATGACCCAAATGACACCGGACAATTCGTCTGTAAGCAATAATATATAGCACCCAAACGATAAGACTCAGCTGCCAGATAGAGGACCCCAGCCAATTCAGCAGCAATTATAGGTATGCTCCACGCAATCGT
>CAYOSZ010000243.1:0-4292 GCA_964406715.1 uncultured Ignavibacteria bacterium
ATTGGTACTGGGAGCCGAAGGTACATATCAAGCCCACCAAGACCGGATACACCCAACTACCATTCTATGTAAAAACCAAAAATTACTATTGCACTCAGACCACTCACTATGATTTTGGAGGTCTCTTAAAGTTCTACCTGACGGTCAAAGATAATAATGGACTCGTAAGCGAGGTTTATGATTCGGTCTATCTTTCAGTCCAATATCCTCCCCTGGCAGACGCGGGCAGGGACACCATAGTACGTCCCAATAAGATAGCATATCTTTACGGTAGAGGGATTGAAATCAACCCTGATCAAAGGGATTCGCTAAAATACGCCTGGAGGTGGATCATATCCCCACCCAGCACCGTCACCATAAAACCTTCGGCTACCCATAAGAACATCAATATCACCCCCCCGGCATCCGGGATCTACAAACTTGCTTTAAACGTGAGAGACGACTATGATATATGCGACAAGGATGACGAGGTTATCGTGGTTGCAAACCACGCCCCCCAGGCACATGTAGTCGATATAGAACATGCCTTTGAGGGGGATACGGTGGAGCTGAATGCTTCATCCTCTTATGATCTCGATTCTGCCGTGTTCAAAAACACTGCGGATACAACCGCGTGGATGGATTTCTCCTGGAGTGTGAAATCTAAACCGGCGGGTGCCGAAAACCCAGTGATAATTGACGCCAACCAGCCCATTGCCAGATTCATCCCTTACAAAGCCGGGCTTTACGAGTTCTGGGTTTTAGTCAACGATTCCATTTCGGTAAAGCAGCCTCCTGACAGCACCCTCGACAAGCCAAATGGCGATACACTGGCCAATAGATGGTACCTGCAGGTAAAGGTGACCTCCACCTATGCTTATCCCATAATCCAGGGGAATTTGATCTATCGGAATTCCTCCGGTTCAAAAGGCGGCGGGATAGACTGCAACAACAGCTCACCCGACATCATCAGCAACGTCTTTTTCAAAAATCAAAGCAAATCTTCCGGGGGCGCCGTATGTGCTCGAAAGTTTTCCACTCCCCAAATAAAAAGCAACATCTTTTTCGGCAACATATCCAGTGACTCCACCGGCGGGGCTGTTGCCGATCTTAAGGTGCGTTTCGCCCCCTCTGCCACCAGGGGTTTCCGTAAGAATATGGCCATTCAATACAACGACTTCTGGGATAGCCGGGGTGGCGTGTTTTATCAAGCTTCGGGAGCTATCTCTGATAATATCTACAGCTTCCCCCGATTTATGGACTCGGATTTCGACGATTTCAGATTCGAGTGCTCTTCACCCTGTTATGGAGCGGGAGACCCGCTTCACCCGGATATCGGCTCGTTAGTATTCTTCCAAGAATGTGCCACAGCCGACACCCTGGAAATGGTTTCGCTCTCCTTATTCCAGAATCCGGTGGCAACTGCGGTGGCTCAATTGATCGTCAATACGGACGTTCCTTTAAGGGCACCGCCGGTTGCTTATGTGTCCATGGGAGAGAATGCACCCAGCCCGGTATTCTTCGTTCCCATCTCGTCCAAGTCTTATAGAGGTAGTCACGTTTTCACCGGAAGCGGAGATGCTAAAATCTCGGTGTCCGTCATCTCACTTCTGGAAAGGGACACCACCATATCTGAGAATATCAGCGTGCAACTTATCGGGGCGGATAATGGGGGAACGCTGGCCAGCACGGACGGGAACTTGATGTTGGCTTTCCCCCAGGGTTCGGTAAAAGAAAAAACGTATGCCACCTGCATTTGTGTTTCCAAAGATTCCCGCTACCGGTTTGAGGGCGATCCGGAGATGGTGGCACTGGGAGAGGCATACCAGTTAGGTCCGTCATTCCCGTTTGACCGGGAATTGACCGTAAGCTTCCCCCTGGGTCATCTCGACCTGGAAGACAAGGATAAGGCTCTCTTGTCCGTTTATGCATATGAAGATGGACGGTGGAACCGATTGGAAAGCTTCTTGGAGGGAAATACGGTTTGTGCCGAGACCAGGAGTCTGGGTGTCTTCAGGCTGATTTACGATCCCAAAGCCAAACAAATGACCGGAACACCCAGAAGCTACGAGCTCTTCCAGAACTATCCCAATCCTTTCAACCCAAAGACCCAGATTAAATATGACCTGCCCATCTCCGGACGGGTGGAGCTGAGCATATACAACGTTCTCGGACAGAGGGTGAAGGTTTTGGTGGATGAAGTCCAGGATGCCGGACACAAGTCGGTGGACTGGGATGGCAGGGATGACGGGGGTAATGAGGTGGCTTCGGGCATCTATTTCTACAAGATAAAAGCGGAGAATTATCAGAAGACTAAAAAGATGGTTCTCTTGAAGTAAAAAGAACCTAAAACGGATTTGCCCTGAAGAAAAATAACGAACGAAAAAAGGAGACGTTATGAAAATAAGATACTTTCTTTTTGTCGCTGCTTTGATCTCTTCTCTTCTGCTGCTCTATGGGTGTGGTGAGGATGGCGGCGGGGGGGGCCAAACTGCTGAGCAGTTGATCGAGCAAGGATGGACGAAATTTGCAGCGGGAGAAAACGCTGGTGCCAGCGCAGATTTCAAAGCCGCCATCGGTATGAGCGCTGATACGAACATAGCATATCTGGGTCTGGGATGGGCTGAACTTAGACAGAGTCATGCCGGCATGGCAGAGAAAGCCTTCCTTACTTACCTATCCAAGGCGTTTTCCGATTCGAATGATGCCAAAGCGGGTCTGGCGTTAGCCTATCATGCACAGGATAAGTTTGAGGATGCCATCGGCATGGCCGAAGCTGTGCTCGCTGCAGATCAAGATTGGAACTTATCCCGCGCAACGGAGATAAATTATCTGGACTTGGCCCTGGTTCTGGCAGAGAGTTATTATGCCACCGGAGACTTCAGCCAGAGCCTGTTGGTGGTTCAGCAATACTTCGACGATTCCTTCAATCCGGATGTGAACACAAATGCCGGACGGGATCAGTTGGCAGCTAAATTAGAAAGCCTATATACCGGTTGACCTGAAGAGTTTTCATAAGAGCCAATTTTTATTTTAATACGGGGTGAGAGAAATTCTCACCCCTTTTTGTTTGTCTATGCAAGAAGCTCCCTAAAGCAAGCTGAAGCTCCCGGAGTCCTGAATAAACTAAGAAGAATCAAATCAGATATCAGGCGGCGGCTACTTAAGGTTTCCGCTCAAAAGACCGTTTATTCGCGTCCTCAGTACCTTGGCGGGTAGGCTCTGATTTTCTCTTTTGCTCTTCCGTGGCATACCATCAGCCTCAGCTCATTTTCACAAAAGCTTTAAGAATGCGATCCAATGATTGGTTTCCTCAACTCAGGGGGAGGAAGGTTTATCAAATATACAACTCGGATTTCTAAATAATCTGCAATTACCGCCGAAATCAATATGGAGAATTCCATTAAAGAGGGGAGAATACAGTGAGCAATCTCCACTCCAGTCTGAATGACCTGGAAAAGAAAGATTGGCACCTGTGGGCATTGATGATAGGTATCTTTTTGATACTGGTATGGTTTATCGTCGCCTTAGTGTTCTATTCTGACGTATATGATCTGTACCAAAAGGATGTAGGTGATTACACCCTCAATGTCCTTTTCGTCGGATTCTTAGGGCTTTGCCTCTTGTCTCTCTCCTACATTGTGGTCAAGGAAAAATCCATAAAAAACTTACGCGCCAAGCTGATTGAAGAGAAAGCGATGTGCGGAGCCCTGGAAAGACAGCTTCAGGAGCTTAAAGCTCTGTTTGGGGTAAGCTGTCTGGTCAATAGCAAAGTGGAGCTGTCCTCGATTTTGGACACCATATGCGAAAGTTTGGTTAACTGTCTTGATGCCGATCAATCCTCATTGATGTTTTACAATCCAAACACCGGAAAGTTACAGTGCACGGCTGCATGTGGAATAGACTCCGAACTGGTCAGAGGAAAGGAAGTCGATCAGGGGAAGAGCGTGGCCGGATGGGTGGTGAAGCACAACAAACCTCTTCTGCTGGGAGATGATATAGATGGTTATGATTTTACAGACTATGTCAGAAAAAACAGAAAGATAACCTCCAGCCTTTGTGCACCTCTTAAGGTAAATAATGTGGTTAAAGGCGTGCTTAACGTCAATCTTCTTAAAAAGGACGAGAGGTTCACCGAAAGCGATCTGCAACTGCTTTGTATTTTTGCCGAGAATGCAGCCATCGCCATCGAGAAAGCCTCTCTTTATGAGGAGCTCAAGGATAAGGTGAATCAGCTCATAAGCTCCCAGAGGCTGGGAGCCGTCGGTGAAATCACCAGTGGGATCGTTCACGATTTCAATAATCTCCTCTCA
>CAYOSZ010000244.1:0-4290 GCA_964406715.1 uncultured Ignavibacteria bacterium
AATCTGGTCTATTTTACCATGAAAAATAAAATCTCCGAATGGAATTTCAAATTCATATTCCGGAACTAACACAGTGTATGTTGTTGATTGCTGCTCGTAGTACCACAAGTAACCAGCAAACGCATTAAGGACTACAGTTCGTTCTGTTAGTAGCTCTTCTGTGGTTCTATTATCCGGCGTAGTAGCATACTGCTCGTTAATATAATCTATGATAGCCTTAGAATCTTTGGTCTGACAGATAAGTTCCTGTAATTTATGCCAAATGTTCCCTCTACGCTGTGATACTGTATCTGTTATTTTACGAATACGCCATAGGTCGTGATTACGAAAACGTATAGAACAATCTTTGAAATTTCCCACTGATGATGCTGATAGTTTCATTTTACAATCCCACTAATTTATCATTTAATTCACTTGCCGAATAAACTAACAAATATACACCATTACTTGCAATAATTTTTTTCTCAAACGCCTTCTGGATTCCTGTTTGTTTTCCACCGGGTCGTTTAACTTCTACTTCGAGTCTTCGGCCATCCGGCAACAGGCCAGTGATGTCTGCCTGACCAGGCATACCAAACCTATAGAAGCCACCTGATTTTGTGTAGACGCCACCTGTATTATTTCTCCAAGCAAATATGCCTCGTAATTTAAGTAGCTTGAGACATTCGCCGACTATTTTAGTTTCCGGTTTAGGTTTAGGTTTCTTTTTTGGTTTCGGAATAGCATCAAGCATTTTCATAATTTCCGGGTCTGATTCTGTTAGAAGACAACGCTCAAATGTATCTTTTCGAAATTCTTTTTGTTTTTCTTGTAGTAGTTTAATTATACCTTCACCAGCTTTACGAAGTGATTTTTTATTAGGAAATTTCATTTCTCATACCTCGTAACTATTTTTCCCTCCGCTTCTATGGGCAAACCTGCCGCCCAAGTTGGTAAAGTACACATAAATTTTGTTATTTTATTAAGGGCCGAATCTGCCTTTTGTTTTTCAACGCAACCTACTACTTCATCGTGTGCGTGCAGAACTACAGGAATACCGGCATCTTCAATACGCAGGATAGCTTCAGCTAAAATATCACGTGCAACCGCTTGGTCAAGATTCTCTGTTATTGAACCACCCCAAAGATGCCCATATTTCCACATTAAACTATTATCTTGTTTTTTGATTCTTGCTTGCGGATATTTCAAAACTCTACCAGATGGAAGTTGAACATTTACTGTTCCACTTTCATTCCAAAATGTAAATAATGAATTTTTAAAGATAGGTTTTGATTTGTCAAAACGCCTATGCACAAGGGTTTCTTTTGAATTTATAAAATAAGACATAACTTCAGTCGGATATTTTGTTACCCACCTAAAACATTTTTCTATATTAGTCCAAAATTTAGGAATAAGCGGGTACATTGTTCGATATTGTCTAATTAGTTTTTCAATAAAAGCAAAATCATAAGTGCCATTATCAAAAGCTGGTTTAAGGTCTGCGTTAGCCAAGCACCGGCTGTGGAATTTGGCCGCTCCCATTCCATATCCGCAACCAAGAATAGCATCTTTGCCAAAACCCCGTTGTATTGCGAATTTTTTTGCCACATCAGGCGAATCACTTTCACGCTTCTTACGAACAGTATGCCCAAACAAAATAGTAGCAAACTGGCTATAAATATCTTCACCATTTTTAAACCCTTCCAATAAATCTTGTTGCCCCGCGAACCACGCTAAGATACGAGCTTCTATTTGTGCTAGGTCCACTATTGGCAACATATACCCTTCAGGAGCAATAAGAAGATTACGTATCCTAGCCAGCAACGGACTAGTTCCTGAACCTGCTCTACCTGTTGCTGGTAGATTTTGTAAATTTATGCCTTGGGTCCCACCCCAACGAGCAGTATGGGCGGCATGGTATCTTAGTGGAATAGCAAGTTTTCCGTCCTGGGCTTTGGCTTGTTTAACTATATTTTGCACACGAAGAATATGTGTAGGCCATGATTTAGATGCTACCCTAGCCCGTACAAGGTTGCGAACTTCATATTTAGGATGGTTTAATAATGCCTGGAACGCTTCATCGGTCTTAGCAAACGCAGGTATTAAACCCTTTTTGCCAAACTTAGTTGGAATTTGCTCGCCTTCTGGTAGATGCCATTGAAGTATATCAGCAAATTTATTGGAACGAATTAATTTAATAACATTATTTAAATCGGCAGCACCATCTAAAGGTAGATGTATTCTTATATTATTAAGAATAGTTGTTAATTCGATTTGCATAGCTAATATAAGTTCCTTAGCTAGTTGAAAATCGATCTCTAATAATGGTCTAAGATACATTAGCAAAGTATGATGGGCAACACGTAGCTCCAATTCTGGATTAGAAAACTTAGGCAGCAACAGCCTAAACAGTTCTGTTTCTGCAATTACATCGTCCCTACAATAATCCGCTAATTTTTTCTTGGTCGATGGTGACATATGCCTATAAGTTAATCCTTTAAATTGTTGTGTATCTCCTTTTTGTACCGATGTTTCGTAATATATACATAGGTGTTTGAGGTCGTTTCTTCGCTTACTATCTTCGTGCCGAGCAAGATTAAGAATATCAACTGTATATTTAGGTATAATTCCAAAGTGGCAGGACAACATCAGGCAATCAAACATAAGGTTTTGTCCTACCACCGTGCAACCCTCCAGATTTTTCCCATACTCATTTTGAAGAGTTTTCATTCGGTTGGCTACTTTATCAGCAGACCAAAACACGCAATTATGTGGGTCATCGAAGGGTAACTTGCTTTCAAATATTCCAACACCTGTAAATTTAAATCTGGAATCGGTTACAAATTCAACTGTAGACATTTTTTTCATGCTATATTCATCATCAAAGTAAGTCTCGAAGTCAAGAGTTACAGCAGTTGTCGGAAAATTAACAGATTGTAAAATTTCTTGGTAGTTCATTATTTCAATTTATTCTTGCTTTTTTTAACATAAAGTTTACATAATTTACCACAATTAGGACATTTTTTTCTTTTTGGTGTATATTCATGTATTTTGATTAATTTGCCTTTGCAGTGCATCCTTGTAGAACATTTACAGAAAATATAACCAGCAGTATAATGTTTCATTGTTCATTCTTTCCAATATAATATAGGAGTTTTAACCTCGACCAAGCTATCTCCCATCCTACTGCTTGATAGTAGTACGCGTCAATTATACACCCAACCTGAAACCCTCTTTTATGTCACCTTTTATATTACATTTTAAACAATATTTAAATGTTCTGCACACTCTTTACAATAATAATCAATTTCATAGCCATCTACCTCACACCTAACAATTTCACTCTCTGGTACATAATTTCCGCAATAATCACACTCCACAACAGGCTCGTTTGTATTAGGCATTTTAAACTCCCAACCTGAAACCCTCTTTTATGTCACCTTTTATATTACATTTTAAATAATGTTGTGCATCAAGAATACTTTCTACTTCTTTTAATTCCGCTAAAAATTTAGGCTCTATGCCGGGATTTCTATTCCACTCCCACCAAACAACAATTAATCTACTAAGCAGAGCAAAGAACGCTTCACGTTTTGTTCCACTTATAGATTTTGTACCATGTGGCAAACGTCCTGGGTCATCTATACCCATCGGTTTAATCGCACTTATACACCGTTCAATGTATGGTCGGTCAGATGAAGTAGACCGAGCTAGAAACTTTCTAAATGTTTCATGTATTCGTTTATTATAACGCTTCTGTTTTTGTTTAAAAATAATTTCTTTCATGGTTTCACCTCTCCACGTAATATTACGTCTCCTTGGTCATTAACATCAATTTCTACAATTTGCCCAAGCCCTTCTATTTCTATAAATGCTTGGGAATCTCTTTCTTCTAACTCTGCCATAAGTTGTCCTACTGTGATAATCATGGTTTACCAGTTCGCTTTCTGATTTCTTTTATTTTTTTCTTGAATTGTTCATCAGTCATTTTTATTTTACCTTCTATTATTCCCCACCGTAAATCATTTTCCTCATCTGATATTTGCCGGGGTCTCGGTGAGTCACCTTTTCCTGCGAATCCATTTACCATATTTATACCTCTCTAAACGGTTTATTATGGACTGGGCATATGGGAAAACCTTTTTCATCAAGATGTATACGTGTAGTTCGTATTATATAATCGCAAGTTGGACATTGAAGTTTTATCAACCGTGTGGATTGTTTTGCAGTTAGTTCACCGCTTAATTGCAATGCTCGATGAGGAAACTTTCCTAATTTCTTTTCAATAATTTTTAATAAAGAACATAATTC
>CAYOSZ010000245.1:0-4260 GCA_964406715.1 uncultured Ignavibacteria bacterium
CACCGGGACCAAGGTCCCCAGTGCCCTTTACAAGTTGGGCTTGTCGCTTCTGGAGTTGAAAAGCACGCAGCAGGCACAGAAATACCTGCAGGAGCTTGTGGATAACTATCCCGGTACCCAGGAAGCCAAACTGGCTAAGGAGAAACTCCAAAATATCAAAAGATAAAAAAAGAAAAGAACTCCCTTAGGAACCTGAAAACTCATCCGTCTTGCTCCCAAATTTGGCAATCTTCCGACTCAATTCTCTTTAAAACATAACTTCAGTTGAAGCCCCTCCTGTATATCTGAGATAGCTACTTTTCGATTATTCTCCGTCCTTGTCTTTTTGCAACCGCAGATTATTCACGTAAGAAATTACTTGCCAGAAGGCAAGATTGTGTTATATTGAAAACAGAATTTTGGCCAACTCCTTACCGGTTTGACCAGATCATCTACTCTAACCGAGGAGAAAAAGAGAACAGCAGAGGAATTTGCATATTTCACGAGGAATCTGTGTAAATTGTTTTTCGGGGTCCTTAAAGCTTCACGAGGAAAAGCATAGGGTATCGATCTTTTTCGTTCAGGCACACTCTTACCTGTTAATTTCAGTCTATTTTAGAGACTTATCTCAAATCCATGAGATAATCTTGAGGTCGGAAGAACCGATATAAATAAGACGTTGACAAATTTTATAGTTTCCCTAAAACGACAAATATGCATATCCGGTTATAGTCAACCTTTATCCAGAGGAGGAAAGAAATGAAAAGGACCATGCTATCATTTTTGTTTCTGGTGGCAGTTTTGGTTGCTTTCACTCCAGCCCAGGCTGCCAACTATCCGAGCTCATTATCATCGTCTCCGAATCCTATCTTCACCGGTGAACCGGTGCCCTATGATGTCGCCGAAGAGGCAGCTTCTCTTTTTGCGCAGGGCCTCTCTGTCCGGGGTGCTTCTGGCCCCACCGTAACGTATAACGGGGTGGACGGCAAGCCAGCTGTTTATATGTTTGTCTTGTATCTGAGAGATGGCGTCTTTCCTGACGAATCCCAAATCTTAAGCCGGGTTTCTCAAGGATGGGAGCTCTACCGGCGCGGACTGCAGGAAGGTGATGCCAAGCTGGCAAATTCGGGCAGGCGGATGATCACCCAAGAAGGGGATTTCTTGACCATCGTGGTTTCCGCCAGAAAAACATCCGGACCGGTGGTGGAATACTTCTACGGTCTGCCCCTCCACTATGCCGCCAAAGAAAAAACCACGGATTTGGCCTCAGATAAACTCTCCACGGATCAGGTAACGTTGTCTCAGTACATCTACGGTTCCCCACTTGACGTCTGGTTCGAATTCGAATCAGACGACCGGAAAACCTACTTATCGCCCCTTTTCTTTTCCGCCAACTCCGCAGAGGAGATCTTCGTCACCTGTGACTTTAAAGAGAGCACGGCACAAGAGGAAAAGATAAGAGATGACTGGGAGAGGATCGAGGATGGACAGTGGCTTAGACTTGGCAAGGATGAGTTTCGCATCACCGGCGTGCCCGATTTCGACTGGTCCTACGGGTGCTCTCCCACCGCCTCCTCTGACGTTCTGGGATACTGGGATGCCAACGGTTACCCCCTTCTGATCGATTACTATTTCGACCGCTGGGACCCCCTGGAGTATGAATGGGACTATAATGTGCCCAACGTTCAGCAGCAGATCTCCTGGGCCATGCATACCGATTCCACCACCGGCGGGACCTCCATCTCCGACATAGGTCCGGGGACCAGAAGCGTGTGTAATCATCCCGACTATGAGAACAACTATGGGTTTGACGACTTCACGGACTACGACCAGAGCCTGGGTTATCTGATAAACGAGATAAGGTTGGGCTTCCCTGCCATCTGGAACGTAATGTCTCATCCCACCTATGGAAACCACAGCATCTGTGCCATGGGCTGGGGTCCTCCCGACACCACTTATATCTGCGTGCACGACACCTGGAGTTCAACCCCGGAGGAGAGACTGGTGAACTGGTATGGCTGGTCCAGCGATCGGTACTCAGTCGGTATCCGCCCCGGCGACGCCACTTTATACAACTATAATAACGTCCATGCTTCCAATGCCTCCATGACCGTCACCAACTACGGCCCCATAGGAGACGAATCCGGGCAGGATTTCATGTGGAACGGCACGGATCAGCTGTTCGACGGAACCCTGATCTTGGCCTGGGTGGTTCCCGGTGATACCTTAATCGCCATGGACATGTTCAACAACCATTCAAAAGACAGCTGGTATCCATATGACAACCTGGTTATCCAGGATACCACCTTTGGGGAGTTTGGAACTGCGGCTTTCATCGACACCATCGGTCTGGGGGTGGAGATACAGCAATATTCGGTGGGATCATCCGATCCGACGTACGGGGATTTCATCCTCCAGCAGTATGTGATCAGAAATCTGGCCGACACAGCCATGCAGGCTCACGTTTCCCTCTCCTTAGACTGGGATCTGTATGACGCCTACGATAATGATTCCTACGGAGATTCACTTCACAATCTTGCCTGGCACTGGTGTCCCAGCCAGACAGCCAATCGAAAATACAAAATCGGGGTTCTGCGCATTCCCTCCGACGACAATCCGGTGGCAGGTTATGAGGCGGTAAGCCATCAATTCTTCATCTATCCCCAGGAGGGCTGGAGGGACGATCAACTATGGCAGCTCATCACCAAGGACTGCTGGCAGGATGATTCCTCCGGATACGACATCTCGCTACTTCTGACTCCGGGAATGATAAGTTTGCCTCCGGACTCTTCTCATTTGGAATCGTTCATCATCTTCGGCGTCGACACCACCCAGCACTTGATCGGACCATCGTGGTGGAGACCGATGTTAAGCTTCTGCGGTTTCTATCGGGGAGACGTGAATCAGGACGGGGTGCTGGACGTGGGGGATTTGGTCTATCTGATTAATTATCTTTACAGATCCGGCAATGCTCCTCTTCCCTTTGCCGACCAGGGGGACGTCAACGGTGACGGCATTGTGGAAATAGGGGACGTCGTGTTTGTGATCAACTACCTTTACAGATCCGGACCTGCCGCCCGAGATGCTCAGAGGTTTCTGCCCGCACCATGGGATAGAAGGTTCGAAAGGCCCAGTCTGTTTCTCAATCCGAATTGGCTATAGATTGTTTTCTTTAGAAAAGTTTCCTGGTTCGTCACGGATGCCTTCGTCCGTTCTCCCGCCAAAGGCGGCCAGACAGACGCTGGTCTGGGCGGTATCAGGATGAATCCGTGACGTTTCAGTGAAACGAATACGGCATCCCTTCGTACGACAATTAACTCTTCCGCCGATTCTGATAACCTTGATATGGACTTCTACCATCCAGATTTTGTCCCTGTTTTTCTCAACTTACGAAGATGGAGCAAAAGCCGAATTATTCGTTTTTTCTTGCGAATAGTCAAAAAAAACAGTTTGCCCGGTCGATCAAAATATGAGCAATCAGGCAGGATTTTGACCATTTGTCTGCCTGCCAATCACTTAGCAAATCAGGCGTAATCATGATATTCGAAAAAAACGGCGAATTATATGCATTTTTTGCTTGACAAAGATTCTGTGGAAGTTATATTTCACGTAGCGAGACTGAAGGTCTCGTAACGAGCAAAAGTAGTGGTTCAAATTCCATCCTGAATTCAAATTAATCTCTTAAAAGGGCATCTTTGATGCCGATAAAAAAGAGAAGGGAGATATTTTTATCTCTCGCTCGCTTTTTGGCATCAGCTTGTGCCTTCTTTTCCCCGCCACAGGCGGGGATCCCGTTTTGCGGGACAAGCAGTCACAGTTGCGCCTTCAAGGAAGAAGGTCGAAAGGAGGCGATGCGATTTAAGTAAAAGAAAACTTGGTTTGAAGTTATCAGACCAAAACATTTAAGGTTTAACCTTGTTTAAAGGAGAAAGATAATGACCAAAAAACTATTATTAGTTCTGGTCGTAATCTCAGCCATGCTGGTCAGCTACTCGCTGGTGATCGGTGCGAAGAAGGCATCCATTCTTCTGGAAAACGACTCACAGAAGATTATGAAGGCCCCGCAGCAGGAACCGGAAGGGAGAGCGGAACTAGTAGAGGGTCAGAAACCCAGAACTGCCGAAAATATACCGGCAGGGGTACTCCCTGAGCTGCCAGATAAGGGCAAAGACGTCTGTGACTTTTGGGGGGAAGAGGCCTCCTACAACCCTGGTTGGTTATGGGGAGATGAGCATTTGTGCAACTTCCAGGACCCATCCTTCGGTTATACTTACTGTCCTT
>CAYOSZ010000246.1:0-4257 GCA_964406715.1 uncultured Ignavibacteria bacterium
TGGGTGATCCCCGACGACCTATCGGGTCGCTCATCTTTCTGGGACCAACCGGAGTAGGCAAAACCGAACTGGCCCGGGCTTTGGCAGCCTCGCTTTTCGAGGACGAGGACTCGCTGATTAGAATCGACATGTCCGAATATATGGAGAAGTTTTCGGTCTCCCGGCTGATCGGAGCTCCTCCCGGATACGTGGGCTTTGAGGAAGGGGGCCAGCTGACCGAGAAGGTAAGGCGAAAACCTTATTCGGTGGTACTTTTAGATGAGATAGAGAAAGCTCACCCGGACGTTTTTAACATACTTCTCCAGCTTTTCGACGATGGTGCCCTAACCGACAGTTTCGGCAGAAGGGTGGACTTCAAGAATACCGTGGTGATTATGACCTCCAATCTGGGGGCGAGAGAGATCAGGGGGGGAAAGACCCTGGGCTTTCAGAAAGAAGATACTCACTCCTCCTACGAACAGATGAAACAGAAGCTTCTGGAGGAGACCAGGCGGACCTTCAACCCGGAATTTTTAAATCGCATCGACGAAATCATAGTGTTCCACGCTCTGGGCATGAAGGAGGTCATGCAGATCACCGACATACTTCTTTCTGACGTGTCCAAGAGATTAAAGGAGAAGGGCATCAGCTTTGAACTGACTCCCCGGGCCAAAGAGTTTCTGGCGGAAAAGGGATACAGCCCCGCCTTTGGAGCCCGTCCCTTGAAGAGAACCATTCAGAAGCACGTGGAGGATCCCTTAGCCGAAGAGATATTAAAGGGTCAGTTCTCCGGCGAATGTGAGGTTATCGTGGACCGAAAGGAAGGGGAGAAGAAGCTCCACTTCGAAAGCAAAGTCAAGGGAAAGGGCAAGCCTAAAATCGCACCGGAGAAATCTTTAACTTAGTGCAAAATTTCACTTGCCAGAAGAAAATAAATCACTATATTTAAAACCCAGAATTGCAGAACCGAAGAATGCATTTTCTGGGTTTGGTTTTGATGTTAAGAACAAAATAAATCAGATGGAATTGAAGGAAGGTCGATTTTTATGGCACACAAAAAGGGAGTAGGAAGTTCACGGAACGGAAGAGACTCACACGGGCAGAGGCTGGGCGTAAAAAGATTCGCCGGAGAGGCGGTTTTGGCCGGCACCATTCTGGTGCGACAGCGAGGTACCAAGCTACATCCAGGACTGAATGTGGGCAAAGGGAAGGACGATACCCTTTTTGCCTTGATGGACGGAGTGGTCAAGTTTGAACCGAAGGGGAAGAGTAAGAAGGTAGTCAGCGTTTACTAGAATCATCCGAGCCCCCCTGCTCGGATGATCGATTTCAGACCATATCCTGCCTTCATTCTGCAAAAGTAACGGAACCTGAAAGTCACCCTTGCCAAGCAAGATGAACAGATATCTTTAGATCAACTCAAGTATTGAGGTCCGGGCATTCTTCTGTCTGAATGACGATAAAAAGCCACAAAATGCAGGCTTTAACGATAAGGGATGAAATAAACCAAACAGTGGGTGGCAAAGACCATTCACCTGTTCTTTGAAAATTAGATTCGGTTTAAAACATGAGCAACTTTGCCCTAATCCTGAGCGGATGTGGAAACCTGGATGGCTCAGACGTATGGGAAGTGGTTTTGCTTTCCCACTATCTGAGCAAAAAAGGTATAAGTCCCGCCTTCTTTGCTCCGGACGAAATGCAAAAAGAGGTGGTGGATCACCTGACGCAAATCGCCACCGGTGAGAGAAGAAACGTCTTGAAGGAATCTGCCCGCATCGCCTGGGGAGAGATCAGAGAAATGAAGAGCCTGTCCGCGAAAGAAGTGGACGGGATCATCCTTCCCGGCGGAAATGGGATAATCAAGAATCTGGCTGATTATCTGGGTGAGCCGGAAGATGGGTATCTGAAACCCGGGCCGGACCTTCAGAGAATCATACGGGAGATTTTTCGACGAAGGAAACCAATAGGAGCCTGCGGGCTTGCCGGCTTGTTGGTTGCCTCCGCCTTGAGGGACATATTGGATACCCCCTTGACCTTGACCATGGGGAAAGACCCGGAGTTGATCAAACAGATAGAGGGAATGGGTGCAGTTCACGTTCTCTCCAAGGGGAGAGAGGTGGTGATGGACTCGGAACACAAACTGGTCACCACCCCGGCAAGTCTGCTGAAACTCGAACCAAACCAGATGGCATTAAGCATGGAAAGCATGATCAATGGAGTTTTGGAGCTTACCTTATCAAAAACAAGTTAGGAGGAGATATGCGCGAGATTCCCGCCAAAGACATTACCAAGGTGGTAAAAGACCTCTGCATCGACGCCAACTATAACTTGGGCGAGGATGTGGAGAAGAAGCTTCGCGAGATGCACGAGAAAGAGGAATCACCCGTGTCAAAAGCTACCCTGAAGCAGATCATCGATAACTTCGAGATAGCCAAAGATGGACAGTTTCCTATCTGCCAGGATACCGGCTTCTCGGTCTTCTTCGTGGAGATGGGGGATCAGGTCTGCATCAAGGACGGAAACCTTTTCGATGCTATCAATGAGGGTGTCCGGCAGGGTTATAAGGATGGCTATCTGAGAAAATCGATCCTGTCCGATCCCATCGAGAGGAAAAACACCCAAGACAACACCCCGGCGGTCATCCATATGGACATAGTGAAGGGCGATAAGCTTAAGATCATCATCGCTCCCAAGGGTGGTGGAAGCGAAAACATGTCTGAGGTGAAGATGATGAAGCCGGCAGACGGGGTGGAAGGGGTGAAGGAGTTCGTGATCGACAAGGTAAAAAGATCGGGGAGCAATCCCTGTCCTCCAATTGTGGTGGGAGTGGGAATCGGGGGAACCTTCGAGAAGTGCGCCGAGATGGCAAAACGAGCACTCCTGCGCACCATCGGTTCCAAGCACTCCAACCCGTTCTATGCCAAGCTGGAGGAGGAACTTCTGGAGAAGGTCAATAAGCTGGGTATCGGTGCCCAGGGCTTTGGAGGAACCCAGACTGCGCTGGCAGTCTTCGTTGAGACCTATCCCTGTCACATCGCCAGCTTTCCGGCGGCGGTTAACATCAACTGTCACGCTGCCAGACATAAGGAAGTGACATTGTAAGGATTGCCGGAAAATGTCATTCTGACCCCGCCCTTCGGTCTGAGCCTCAGGGTCGAAGACCAACGGCGGTGGAAGAATCTCGAATTTGAAATATCTCGAATCTATGAGATTCTTCACTTCGTTCAGAATGACAACTTTAAAACTTGTCAAATAGGATAAAGGAGAATAAGATGGCACAGAAAAAGATAACCACCCCGCTGACCGATGAGGCGGTTAAAGGTTTGAAGATAGGGGATGATGTTTTAATAACCGGAGAGATTTTCACCGCCAGGGACGCCGCCCACAAAAGGATGGTTGAGCTTTTGGACAAAGGTGAGAAGCTTCCGTTTGATCTGAAAGGACAGTTAATATACTACGTGGGTCCTTCACCCACGCGACCGGGAAACATAGTTGGATCAGCAGGACCCACCACCTCGGGCAGGATGAACAAATATGCTCCCCGTATACTGGAAGCTGGTTCCAAGGGTATGATCGGAAAAGGGGAGATGGGTGGTGGCGTACCGGAGGCCTTGAAGAAGTATACCGGCGTATATATGGCCGCGGTGGGAGGAGCGGCAGCTTTGATCGCCAAGTCGATAGTTAAAAACGAGTTGATAGCCTGGGAGGAGTTGGGAGCCGAGGCGATCAAAAAATTCACGGTGAAGGATTTTCCGGCTATAGTGGTTCAGGATTGCCACGGCGGAAATCTTTATACGGAGGGAGTGAAGAAGTACAGCCGGGCTTAAGGTCTTAAGGCCTGGATATGGCCAGCCCACCCGGAGGCGAGAACAGCTCTTATTTTCCTGTGGGGGTGGATGTCTGGTATTTAAGAAGCTTGAATGAACACAAGGCTGGGCAGTTTTGCCCGGCCTTTTGTTTCTGTGGAGGTCAGATGCCCAGGATTCTTTTGGACTTCCGAAGAGATAGTTGATTTCTTCACCTCACTTTCATAAAAAAACGTCGCATGATCCTCTGCGACGTCTCGGTCATCTACCTTGCCAGCTGAATCTCCAAATCCTATCTCTTTTTAGCTATCTGCCTTTTTTTCTCCTTGTATCGTTTTTTGTCCTAATCCGGGACGGAAGCTCTTCAAGCAATTCGGTCTTCATCTTCTCCTTCACATACTCTTCTACCTCTTCGGGGGAATATACCCTGATGTTAAATTCCTTGAATAGCTTATCATTAGCCTCCTACCTG
>CAYOSZ010000247.1:0-1554 GCA_964406715.1 uncultured Ignavibacteria bacterium
AAAGGATGTTTCTTTTTCTCACGACTCTTCACCTCCTTTTAGATTATAAGTTTTACCTGCTTTCATTCACTTTCACGTTCAATTCCCATGGGGCTATTCTTTCCAGCGGTGACCTTTTCCTCTTATCTCCTGAATGGTATCCCTCAGCTTGCGTTCGAATTTTTCTTCGAAAAGATGGAATTTAGCCTGCTGCTCCAAGGTGAGTATGCTCTTTGCTTTTTCAAGAAATCCCGCAAACTCCCTTTCGAATTCCCCCCTGGCATACTCCAAACCTGCCAGAGCTTTCTTCAGTTTATTATCGTTATCCTCAGATTCCAATGCATCTTCCAGTTCCCTTAGATATTCTCTCCTTTTATCGTGAAATCTGTGTTTGGCATCCTGGAATTCCTTCAAAACCGGCAGAAATTGCGTCGACTGTTCCGAGCTGAGATCCAGGGCATCCAGGAGTTTCCACATGCGGAAGGTCTCGATGTTTTCCCGTATTTTTTCCCTATCCTCCCCATGTCCGGGTCGATCACCCCGGGAAGGTGGAGAATCCTGGGCTTCAATCCCTCTCAGGGGCAGAAGAATAAAGCAGAGAAAGATCAAAACCAGTGTTCTTTTTGACTTTATCATGATAAATTCTCCTGTTTTAAAAAGAGTTTTTGACTTTTCTCCACGGCGCAATAACTAATGCTAACTTCTATAGGATATCTCCGGTCTTGAGAGTCTTTATGCTTTCCTCGACCTGTTTTAACTCCTCCACGCTCAGATCGCTTAAGATCGAACTTACGCTCTCCTCACTTAAGTAATCCTCTTCCAGAATCCTCTCGGTCAGCTCCAGCTCCTCCCCTTCACCGTTGGACAGAAAAGCGTCTATGGAGAGTTCCTCTTCCTCGGAGAGCACCTCTGCCAGTTGGTCGGCATAAGGGAAAAGATCGGATTCAGGCAGAATGCTTTCCTCCATGGATTCCGTCCGGAACTCCACTAAGTTCTTTTCATTCCCGGTAAGCAGAAAAATACTCAGCACCATCACCACCAGGACGGACATGAGACCAAACGCCAATTTGGGTTTGGGGAAAAGGGAGAATCCTGGTTTGCTCTTAGCTTCGATCCGTGATCTTACCTCCGGCAGAAAATTCGTCCAGAAGCTCTCCTCCGGCTGGGGAAGACTCTCTTCTGCCAGCAATCGATGGAGCTGATCGATTTTCTCCAGGCTGAGCCTGCAATTTTCACATTCTGTCAGATGCTGCGCTACCTTCTCTCTTTTCCCCGGATCAAGAGAGTTATCGTGATACTCGGCTAACAGAAGCTGGATTTCCTTACATCGCATATTTTTCACGACCTTTCAACGGTACCGAGTCAAAAGTTTTTGCAGTTTCCGAATTGCCTGAAAATAATTGGCTTTTGCCGCACCTTCCGTTATTCCCATGATCTCGGCTATTTCCTGATGGGTTAAACCCTGGTGGAATTTCAAGACAAAACTGGCTCGCTGTCTTTCCGGCAGGCTTTTGATGGCCCCATCAATAGCCAGCCTTAACTCCTTCCTTTTCATATCCTCTTCGGGTGAGCTGG
>CAYOSZ010000247.1:1564-4233 GCA_964406715.1 uncultured Ignavibacteria bacterium
AACGACCTGAATTTCTCCCTTTTGGAGAAGTTGATGCACAAATTCACCGCGATTTTTGTCAGCCAGACGTAAAAACTCGATCTTTCCTCAAAATTCTTCAAGTTTTTGTAAGCCCTCACGAAAACCTCCATGGAGAGATCAGCCGCATCCTGATGGTTTCTGACCATCCGGTAAGTCAAATCGTAAATTCTTTTCTGGTAGCGAAGAACCAGTTGGTTGAAAGCTGTCTCGTCACCTTGTTTGAACCTTGCAACCAGGCTGGAGTCGCTCTCTGCACTCATTTTCTTTTCTTTCACTTAAATGGACTCAAAAGGGTATGAAAAGGTTTAATCCTTTTTTGTCGATTTTATTGAATAAACCACCTTGGCAATGATTCAATGTCACGTTATAATCCCCACCCTCACCCTCTATCCCCTTTTTCATTAGATGGATAGGGGCAAAAGATGGATAAGGCATGAGAACACAAGCATTTTATTTCTGAAATGAAAGAATGAATGCAACGTATCATCACGGTTTATGTGCAACTTTCTCCGGTTTGTTCATTTGCAAAAAGCCAGCACCTAACTCAAGTTAGCTGCTGGCTGAAATCAGATGCCGGCACCATTTTCCTCATCACATTTCCAGGCTGTTTTCTTTAATCCCTTCTGCTTTTGATCAGAACCTTTGAAAATTGAGTCATGTTCTCCAACACCTCTCCGGTTCCCCTGACCACGCAGGTAAGCGGATCGTCGGCTATGTTTATGGGAAGGTTGGTCTCCTCTCTTAATCTTTTATCCAAACCTTTGATCAGAGCCCCTCCTCCGGTGACCACTATCCCCTTATCCAGAATGTCGGCGGATAGCTCCGGCGGGGTCTCCTCCAGAGCCTGCCTGACGGCCTCTACGATGGCGTCCAGAGGCTCGCTAAGAGCCTCTCTTACCTGTACCGAGCTTATTTTCATGGTCTTGGGAATTCCCGCCACCAGATCCCTTCCCTTTATCTCCATGCTCTCCTCCTCCTCCGGAGGATAGGCGGACCCGATCTTTATTTTGATCTCCTCGGCGGTTCTCTCTCCGATCAGAAGATTGTAGTTTTTCTTCAAGTATAACATTATGCCTTCGTCCATCTCGTCCCCGCCTATGCGGATGGATATGTTGTTGACGATGCCATCCAAGGCGATCACCGCAATCTCGGAGGTGCCCCCTCCGATGTCTATGACCATGCTTCCGGAGGGCAAGTGTACCGGCAGCCCCACCCCGATGGCGGCGGCCATGGGCTCCTGAATCAAGAACACCTCCCTGGCTCCGGCATTCTCGGCGGAATCCCGCACCGCTCTTTTTTCCACCTCGGTTATTCCGGATGGGACGGAGATCACGATGCGCGGTTTCATCAGATATCGATGCCTTACCACCCTTCGGATGAAGTTGGAGAGAAGCCTTTCGGTTATCTCGAAGTCGGCGATCACCCCGTCCTTTAAGGGCCGGATGGCCATTATCTCACCCGGGGTCCGCCCCACCATCTCCTTGGCTTCCCTTCCCACCGCCAATACCTTTTTGGAGGATACCTCAATCGCCACCACCGAAGGTTCGTTCAGCACTATGCCCTGGCCCCGCAGGAAAACCAGCGTATTTGCCGTTCCCAGGTCTATGCCGATATCGTTACTGATGAAATCAAGAAAGCCCATTACTCCTCCGAAAACCTATAATTATAAAAAGGACAAAATGAAAAGTTCCAAACCGGATCCGAAGACATCATCTCTCCGGATATTTAAACCTGGTTGGCATTTTAAGGCTCGTACTCACCATTCTTTTGAAGATTTGATTCGTCGCTCTCCTCATCCTCTCCCAGGTAGATGTATCTGTCAATTAAATTCACCCAATCGCTCCACTTCTTCCCTTTGGATTTCTGCGTTTTAATGATGTGACTGAAGGCATCCACCTTGGCATCCATCTCATCCGCATAATGAAGAATCACGGCTTCGATGGTCTGGGGAACCACCGGCGAGGCAAACTCCAATTGCCCCTGATGGGAGAGGATCAGATGTTTAACCAAAAGCGCCAGATTCGAAGGAAAATCCTCGATCATCTGAATCTTCCTGTCGACCAGCTCGTCCCCGGAAACGATATGGCCCACCAATCTTCCCTCATCGGTATAATCGAAAAAACCGTCGGCGGAATAGGTGCTGATCTTCCCCAGATCATGCACCAGTGCCCCGGTGATGAGCAAATCCCGATTTACCAGCTCATACATGCTGGCCGCCTTTTCACAGATCTCCACCACCTTGAGGGTGTGCTGCAGAAGTCCGCCCAGGTAAGCATGGTGCCACAATTTGCCCCCCGGGGTCTCCTTTAGCTTACCCATCACGGAGGAATCCTCCATCAAAAGCTCCAGCAGTTTTCGCAGGTGGCCATTCCGGATGGTGGAGACGACTGCTTTAAACTCGTTATAAAGTGAATCCAGATTCTTCTCTGAGGCGGGCAAAAAATCAGACAGGTCGATCTCTTCCTCCTTGACTTTTCTTAATCTTTCCACCTTCAGCTGAGGATTCTCCCTGTAGGTGGTCACCCACCCTTTGATCTTCACTATCTCACCGATCTGAGCCTGCTGGTTAATCTGCTCCGGATTGTCCCATACCACCCCCTCAATCCTTCCGGTTTTGTCTCCCAGCTCCAGCTTCAAAAACCTCTTTT
>CAYOSZ010000248.1:0-4224 GCA_964406715.1 uncultured Ignavibacteria bacterium
TGGAATCGTCACAGAGACTTAAAGGCTTTTCTCTTATAACTCCCCGTTTTCATATGCATAATAATCCCTATGAATGTTTTCTTCAAGGATTTTTTCTGCGCAAACCTGAATATCAGCTATATCTGGTAATTCTTAATGTCCGTTGTAGCGAGAATGATAAAGTGAAGTCGCCAACGTTTTGCTATCTAAGTGGGTATTTTTTCAGCCGAGAAGATCTCGAAGTGCAGGCTCGGCATGAGGGAACTGAAACTCAAATCCGGCATCCAGCAACCTCTTGGGTATCGCTCTTTGGCCTGTCAGGAGCACCTCATCTGCCATCTGGCCAAACATCAGACGAAGCAAGAGGGAAGGCACAGGAAACCAGGAGGGTCGTTTCAGAACTCTTCCCAATATTTGGCAGAAGTCCTTCATGGTAACCGGTTCAGGAGTGCACAGGTTGAACTGGCCGCTTAAGTCTTCTCGTTCCATCAGGAACCGGATGGCCTTCACCTCATCTTCCAGATGAATCCAGGGAAGCCACTGTTTGCCGCTTCCCAGTGGTCCTCCCACAAACAAGCGGAATGGTGTAAGAAGGCGAGGGAGCGCTCCGCCATCACTTCCCAGCACCACCCCGGTCCGAATGATCGCATGTCGTGTGCCTGATGACTCAACTTGTTTGGTCGAATTTTCCCATCGTTCTGCTACTTCTACTAAAAAACCGTCTCCGGGCGGGGATGATTCGTCAACTATTTCATCGGATGTTGAACCATAGTACCCGATGCCGGAGGACTGGATAACCACCCTTGGTTTTTTCCCAGCTTTTTCGACCGCCTCCACCACTGCCCTTCCTGCATCCAGCCGACTCTGGAGAATCCTTTGTTTTTTCGCCTCAGTCCAACGTCCCGTGGAGATATTCTCTCCAGCCAGATTGACGATGGCATGGGCTCCGTCTACGTATTTTTCCCATTCTTCTGTGCTCACCCCATTCCATTCAGCCACCGTGACCCCCTCTCCGAGCACTTCCCTTGCTTTATTCCGGTGGCGAGAAAGAGCTACGACTTCATGTCCCGTTTCAAGCAATCTCCTTGATAGGGCTCTGCCAATGAAACCCGTCGCACCAGCGATGATAACGGTCATGGGCATATTGATTTACTACCGAATGGAAATTTGAGACTAAAATGGGACAGAATTCTTTCGACCTAAAATGTTGATAAGCTTGCAGATTTACCCGCATAAAACGGTTTGTACCAACAGTGAGTCCCCCGCTCTGGTGCTGCCGTGTCTGTTGGGTGTAGCTACCCCGAATACACGCTCGGCACCTTCAAGGGTTCAGTCTCCAGATGGAGAAGTTGAGAACCGCAGCAAAGCTTACCCATAGGATGTAAGGCACCAGTAGTATTCCCGCCGGGATTGAAATCCTCCAGAAATAAAGAATGGTCACAAGTATCGCCACCCAGAGACAGACTATTTCAACCAACCCGGCCAGAGGAGACCTCAGCCCGAAGAACATAACCGACCACAGAGCGTTGAGAATAAGTTGAATCACAAATATGCTCAGAGCCGTTTTAACCCCCTCCTGATCCAGTCCCTTTCGCCAAACCAGGAAGGCCGACAGTCCCATGAGCGCAAACAGGGTAATCCAGGCCGGCGAGAACAGCCAATTGGGCGGAGTGAAAGCCGGCTTTTTGAGCGTGGCATACCAGGTTGAAATGGCGGGGGTGGTGAAAACCGACCCCACTACCCCGGCCATCTGGCACACGATTATGCTTAACAGTAACTTAACAATCTCAACTGGTTTCATCTTTAACACCAGGAACCCGGGGAGAAAATCTCACATGTCTATGGTTTAATCTTCTTTAACTCTTTGGTCAGGGACTTGAAAACCTCGTCCCGGTTTTCCTTGGTCACTTCAATGATTTTGACGTCTTCACGATCTTTTACCTTTTGGGCAAAGGGATGGCGGGCTAAGGTGATGGTTCCCAACACCGGATTGTCTGCATCCAGTGCCATTTCCACCACCCCTTGAAATTGGGGGGAAAGCAGCTCCATTTTTCCGATCTCATCTATGACGATGAATTTTCTCTCCATCAAGCACATCTGGATTTCCTTAACCCCTATCCGGTTGAGGGTATACACCCCCACCCCATAATTTCCCACTTTATACCTGCTCTTGAAATTACGGTGAGCCAGAACCCCCTTGAAGCCGGATAGGGTGACCACTGCAAAGCCGGTGCGTATGTTATCCTCCCTTATTTCCTCGGTGTAAAATCCCCCGGCTGGAAGCTTGAGTTTCTCAATGAGCTGCTTTATGATGGTGGTTTTTCCTACCCCTGGATGACCAGTTAGAAGGTAATTCATATATGTACCCCGCTATAGAAGTGGCCAAGATTTCTTCTCGCTGGAAAGATTATATATCTTTTGGGAATTGTCAAATAGAATTTATACTTGATTTAAAGTATTTGTGCTTTAAATTCTGGCAATGAGAAAACCCTATTAAGGCCGTAATATTTCTGTAGCAAAACCGTTCCTTCATACTATCCTCGGAGTTGTACCTGGAGACGTTCATTTCAATAGGAGCATTTTAATGGTACTCTGCTGGTCTGTCATCTTCAACCGGCAAAGATACATACCGCTGGGCAGCTCCTTACCATTATCATTCCTTCCATCCCAGGTGACCTGGTATGTTCCGGTACCCTTCTCCTCGTCAACCAGCGTCCGCACCAACTGTCCCAGAACGTTATAGATCCTCAGAGTGACGGGGATGGGTCGGTTTGGTTTGCCGTATACCGTATACCGAATTGTGGTGGCCGGATTGAACGGGTTGGGATAATTCTGACAAAGGAAAGAACTGGGGAGTGTGCTTTCATCATCCTGGTTATCTTCCACACCCGTTTGGGTAAAATCGATGCTGTTGAAGAACACGCTGTAGCCCAACCCGGGTATGCGATTGTCCCTCCAGACAGAATAGAGATATGAACTCCACACCTCTATGTCAGGAAAATCCTGCAGGGCACTGCTTTGGTCATTCACCCTCCTATTGGGGCCCTGCGGCAGGCCGTTCAAGAACGTTTGGAAATAGATGTCCGAACCTTGGGTTCGCTGGTCGGCCCACGCTACGGTGAAATAACCTTCATCCGTTAATCTGACCCTGGGATTTTCTGGATACGCAGAAGGATCGTCCACCACCATTATGTTGGTATCGACACAAGTAGCGGAGCTGTCATATCTCTGGGCGAAAATCATGGTGAAGGATTGATAAGGTTCGGTCCAGGTCACCACGAAATCTCCGGTCTGATTTAAATCCAAATCCGTGTTGTATTGTACCGGGTCAGGTCTATCGCTGTAAACTGCAAAGTTGGCACCGGTTTTACTTCCATCCGAAGCAAATCTCTGTGCATATATCCTATCCCGTCCCTCCCTTCTATCCTGCCATGCCACCACGAATCTTCCCGAGCTATCCCTGGCAACCCTGGGAGAGAGATGATCCACGTCGAGGACATCGTCGTTTATCTTAAAACAGACGTCCAGAGGTTCAGCCCCGGAGGAAAAAAGCCTGCCATAGATATCTTTTGTGCTGCCCTGGGTGGAAGACCATACCACCACAAAACCTCCCCCGGGGAATAATTCACAACCAGGGGAGGTACTGATGTTCATCCATTCGCAGTCGATCCTGAAATTTCCTCCATCTGGATTGCCGGAATCATCCAACAATTGAGCGTATATGTTGAGCATGCTTTCCCGGGTATCCTCCCATACCACCAACACGTTTCCGGAGGTGTCACAGGCAACGTCCGGCCTTCCATGATAGATACGAGCCGTGCTGTCATTCACCATCTGATCGTCACCCAATGGGCTGGCACTCTCATCGAATCTTCTCATGAAGACGTCTGAGTTGCCCCTCCGGAAATCCTCCCATACCACTACGAATCCGCCGTCCGCTTTGGTGGCTATCCGGGGAAGGCTTTGGTTGGCCCCAAACAAGTCATCATTTAAAACCCGGTTATTCCCGTTCAAAAAATCGCTCGAGGTAACCGGCTGAGCATAGATATCATAGTTACCGGCATGCCTATCCATCCATGCCACGGCGAAACTGCCACCCAGGCTGGCAGACAGCGTTAAACCATGACGCTCTCCGGTGGATTGCAGACTGGTGATGTTTATGGTATCACCCACCTCTGTTCCCAGACTGTCGAATCTTTGGGCATATACGGTGGGATCGGAGGGAGTGTATTCCGTCCAGGCAAT
>CAYOSZ010000249.1:0-2092 GCA_964406715.1 uncultured Ignavibacteria bacterium
AAAGAGAAGGCGGGAAAAAGAGAGCTTGAATCTATCCCCGCACACGCTCATTCTCTCAAGGAGAGGTTGAAAGACGGTTTGAATTACGGATTCGGAGCTTTGCCCGAAGACGTGGGCAAGACCATCTTCTGGGGAATCTTACTTGCAGGAGCGCTCTCGGCTCTTCTGCCGAGGGACGTATCGGAGGTTTATCTTTCCAATCCCTGGATCGCCTATCCGCTGATGCTTGCCGTCTCCGTGCCTTTGTACGTTTGTGCCATCGGGTCGGTGCCGGTGGCTGCAGCCATGATAAGCAAGGGATTGATGCCGGGGGCGGCTCTGGCCTTTCTCATCGCCGGAAGCGCTACCAACGTGGTGACCATCGCCTTCGTGGTCAAAAAGTTCGGTAGAAAAGTGCTGGTGATTTACCTTGGCTCCATTGTCATCCTGGCTTTAGGCTTTGGGATTTTGCTGGATTCGCTGATGGCCGGAGTGGTGGCGAAGGACATATTATTCAAGGGGAGAGAGATTCCTTACATTGTGCAGCTTTTCTCGGTGATTCTGTTCGTCGGTTTGGTGGCGAGAGGTTTGTTCAAAGCAAAAAAAGAGAGCACGCACGAAGCCAGATACACTTTCCGCGTTCCGGATATGAACTGCAAGCACTGTCAATCTGCAGTGGAGAATGCGTTGAGGGAAATCCCCGGAGTTAGAAGCGTGGAGATATCGCTGGATGAGAGATTGGTGAAGGTGGATGGGGATGTGGATGAGAAGACCATTACCAAACAGATAGAGAAGGCAGGCTTCAATCCTGCAAAAGCAGAAGGGGAAGTCTGCTCGATTTAGGATGGATTGGAGAATAATGAAAAGAGAAAATATAATATTGCTGGAATCGAAACGGAATGGGTTGAATTTCAAGAGGAGGTAAATCATGGAGAAATACGTGTGTAAGGTCTGCGGTTACGTGTACGATCCGGGAAATGGCGATCCGGACAACGGAGTTGAGCCGGGTACGCCTTTTGCCAAGCTGCCGGAGGATTGGGTCTGCCCGGTTTGCGGTGCAGCTAAAAGCGAGTTCGAGGTGCAGAAATAAAGAAAAAGGTTGGAGAATTATCTCAACGGATGTTATTTAGAGGAGAGAACAATGGCAGAGATTAGCGGTCAGGTATTGAACGTGATAAAGGAGGCTATCAAGCTGGAGATTAACGGCAGAGCATTCTTCAATCATGCCGCAGAGGTCACTCACAACGAACTGGGCAAAAAAATGTTCAAGAAACTTGCCCAGGATGAGAACCGGCACTTGGATGCCTTCGGTGAGCTATTCAGCCAGGTGATCGGAGGAGATGAGTGGAAGAAGTACGTTGACCAGGAGGAGTTGAAAGGGGAATCCCCCTTGATTGAGGGCTTGAATACCAGAATGAAAAAGCAGAAAGAGGAGAAGGCCGGAGAGCTCGAAGCCATAAGCATGGGGATGGATCTGGAGAGAAACGCGGTGGACTTCTTCGAGAAATCCGCTGATGAGACCACCGATCCCCAGACTAGGCAGATATTCGAGAAAATATGCGAAGAGGAGAGACTGCACTACAGCCTGCTTCAGGCTCAATACGACTCGGTTACCAACTCCGGTTTCTGGATGGATATGGCTGAATTCAGGATGGATGGTAAATTTTAATATGGTATGGTGAGAACTCACCCCCTGAATCACTCTCTTTATAATAGAGCATGGAATAATGAGAACTCACCCCCTGAATCACTTTCTTTATAATAGAGCATAGGATAATGAGAACTCACCCCCTGACCCCCTCTCTTTGCAAGAGAGGGGGAACGAGGGGGAAAGATAGAAAAAACGTAAACTGGCGCTACAGGACAAATTTAATGTCCATACTCGTGCGTGTTAAGCATATTCTTTCGAACATTAGCAACTGATTTAGAGAAGAACCTAATTTGATAACTTCACTGATATAGCGAAGTTTGGAGAAGGAGAAAATTATGGCTTCCCGGGTTTTGAGACCAAACATTTATGCCGTGGGTGCAATAGACTGGGACAGAAGGTTATTCGACGAGCTGATTCCCCTTCCCGACGGGACCAGCTATAACGCTTATCTGATCAAGGGAA
>CAYOSZ010000249.1:2102-4204 GCA_964406715.1 uncultured Ignavibacteria bacterium
CTCATGCAGAGCAGGATCATTCCGGGTCCATCCCCGAAGTTCTGAAAAGATACCCTGAGGCTAAGGTGGTGACCAATCCCAAATGTAAATCCATGCTGATGGATCTGCTTTTGATGCCGGATGATAAGTTCATAACCATAGAGGATCGAGGTACATTATCTTTGGGAGACAAAATCCTGGAGTTTATCTACACTCCCTGGGTGCACTGGCCGGAGACTTTCAGCACCTACCTGCGGGAGGATAAGATACTGTTCTCCTGTGATTTCTTCGGCTCCCACCTGGCCACAAGCGAGCTGTTCGTGACGGACGAAGCGAAAGTATATGAGTCTGCCAAGAGATATTATGCGGAGATAATGATGCCTTTCCGCACGCCCATCCGCAACAATTTAGAGAAGATAAAGGACCTGCAGATAAAGATGATCGCTCCCAGCCACGGTCCGGTTTACGACGATCCGGAATTCATCCTGAACGCATACCGGGATTGGGTCTCGGATGAGGTTAAAAACGAGGTGATAATTCCATACGTCTCTATGCACGGCAGCACCAGAAAGATGGTGGATTACCTGGTGGAAGCTCTGATGGAGAGAGAGATAACGGTAAAGCCGTTCAATCTGACCGTGACCGACATCGGAGAGCTGGCCATGGCTTTAGTGGATGCTGCTACAATTGTAATTGCCACTCCGACAGTTCTGGTCGGTCCTCATCCCAGCGCGGTTTATGCGGTTTATCTGGCAAATGCTTTGCGGCCGAAGCTGAGATTTGCTGCCTTAATCGGCTCGTACGGCTGGGGCGGTAAGACGGAAGAACAAATCAAGGGTATGCTTACCAATCTCAAAGCGGAGATGCTCGAGCCGGTTCTGATAAAAGGTCATCCCCAAGAGGAAGATTTCAAAGCGTTGGATAAGTTGGCAAACGAGATTTCAAAAAGACACGAAGAACAAAATATTGATCAATAAAAACCTTTAACCATGGAGGGTGCTATGACCGGTAACCGGGAAAGGGTCATAAAATCCTACTGGGGAAGCGACGCAGCCTGGAGGGTGTTGAAAACAGGCGCATCCGGGCTGGTAATGCTTTTGGTGCTTTTGGGTCTGGCTGGAATCGGCCATGCTCAAGAGCCGCCGGCCAGCGAGGCAACGGAAGGCTGTCTGCCCTGCCACGCTTCGGTGAGCCAGGGAATCATGTATGACTGGGAGAGAAGCCTTCACGCCATGACGACTCCTGCAGATGCCCTGCTGAAGGAAAAGCTGGCGCGGAGAGTTTCGGCTGACAGCATTCCCGGGCATTTGATGACGACCACGGTTGGCTGCGCCGAATGTCACACCATGAATCCTGAGAAGCACAACGATACCTTCGATCACAACGGCTATCAGGTGCATACCATAGTGTCGCCTGAAGACTGCGCCACCTGTCATCCGGTGGAGAAGGGGCAGTACGAGAAGAACATCATGTCGTACGCTCACATCATTTTGACCAACAATCCGGTTTATCACAGCCTGATGGCCTCCATCAACGGCTTCCAGGATTTCGACGGCACCGGTACTCATCTGGTGGATCCGGATGATTTAACCGAGTTCGAATCCTGCCTGTACTGTCACGGGACCGAAGTGATGGTGCAGGGGACGGAAGCCCGGGAGACCATATTGGGAAAGATGGAGTTTCCCGTTCTCACCGGTTGGCCCAATCAAGGAGTGGGGCGGCTCAACCCGGACGGGAGCATGGGCTCCTGTACCGCCTGCCATACCCGACATCAATTTTCCATCCAGATGGCCAGGAAGCCATACACCTGTTCGGAATGTCACAAGGGACCGGACGTACCGGGCTATAAAGTCTATGAGGTGAGCAAGCACGGCAACATCTTCTCGTCTTTGGGTAAGAGCTGGGATTTTGATGAGGTTCCCTGGGTGGTGGGCAAGAGTTTCACCGCTCCCACCTGTGCCGGCTGTCACGTCAGCCTTCTGGTGGATGGCGGAGGTGAGGTGGTGATCGAGCGAAGCCATCAGATGAACGACCGCATCTGGTGGAGAATTTTGGGTGTGATCTTTGGTGAACATGTTTGAAATTCTGTCAATTGATCAATTATATTTTTCATTGTTGTGCTT
>CAYOSZ010000250.1:0-4197 GCA_964406715.1 uncultured Ignavibacteria bacterium
CACGACCTTCACGAGCCAGACGAAGCGCTCGATCTTCGCGCTCTCCCGGAGAACAAGAGACTGTCCTATGTTTTGACCGAGGGTAAAAGGAGAGGGGAAAACTACGAGTGGCAGAGCCTGTTTGATTACAAGCTGGATCAGCATCTTACCTGGTCAGCGGCTTATTCCGGGGAGGCGGTGCCGGATGGAAAAACCAAACATTCAGCCAGGATGGAGTTGAAGGTTCTATTTTAGAACAAGCCAAAATTTATGACGCTGAAAGATTACAGTTTACCGGTTCTTTAGACTGAGGTAGGTGATCGTGAATAAAGCTGAAAAAGGCACAAAGGAGTCAGCAGAGGAGTTTAGCGGGCTAAGCATGAGATGCTGCATGCTGGTTTTGCTCTTCTTTTCGGTTTGCTTGCCAGGCGTCTGTGCCTTTGCAGATGAAGGCTTCAACCAGCTTGACACGGAATGCACATCTGAAGGTGTCAGAATAGAGGGGAATAAGTTCTTCGACAATCAAGAGCTTCTATCGGAAATCAAGCTTAAGCCCAGCTCTCCTTACGATCTGAACCTGCTGGAGAAGAGCATAGATAGGATTCTGACCTTGTACGATGAGAACGGGTTCCCCTATTGCCAGATTTCGCCTTCCCATTTCAAGATCTCTGATAAAGGAGGGCTTTACTTTTCCTTCCTGGTGGAGGAAGGTCCCAGGGTGAAAGTAAAAGAGATCGAACTGGTGGGTCTAAAAACCACAAAAAGGGAGGTGATTTTAAGGGAACTAGGATCGAATCCCTACGGTTTTTTCTCCCAGAGACGGGTGGACGCAAGCATGAACAGATTGACCCGGCTTTCCTACATGGAGGAGGTAAGTGAGGTCGAGCTTCTCGCCGGGGAGAATCCGGAGGAGGGGATATTGAGAATAACATTGTTGGAGCAGAGGAATAATACCTTTTCCGGAATATTGGGTTATGCACCTTCAGCCGGTGGCAGGGAGGGAAATCTCTTCGGCAGTATGGAGTTGGTTTTCGACAACATCTTCGGCACGGGAAGAATGACCCGGTGGAGGTGGTCCAGAAAAGACCCTCACTCATCCCATCTTTTATTTCTTTACCGGGAGCCCTGGGTGTTCGGTCTTCCCCCCACCCTGGAGCTGAAGTTAAGCCAGCTGGATTACGACTCCACCTACCTCCAGCTCTCCTTTTCCGCCAGACTTACGTTCAGCTCAACCGGCAGAACGTCCTGGGGGTTGGAAGGAGGATGGGAGAAGGTGGTTCCCGGTCCGGCAGGGCAGGCTTTCATTGCGGACAGCAGAAAATACAGCCTGGGGATCATCTGTTCCTTCGATTTTCTGGATCGACCGAACAATCCCCGGGGAGGTCTGCTGTATGCAGCAGAGCTGGGCTATGCTCAGAAGAGAAACTATTCCACTTCTGATTTTAAACCTGAAAAAGAAAAGACTTACCAGGTCCGATCCTCTTTCGACTTGAATCATTATCTCCCCACTTTGAAGAAGCAAACCCTGCATGTGGGATTACACTTCAGAAGTCTGAGCACGGATGAGGATTTGCTCCCCATCTCCGACCAGTTCAAATTGGGAGGGATAAACAGCATCCGGGGTTATCGGGAGGAGGAGTTTTTCGGCACACAGATAGCATGGGCAAACTTAGAGTATCGATTTCTTATGGAGGGGGATTCGAGACTCTTCGTCTTCGGCGACTACGGGCACTTTCAGAGGAATGCTCTGCCTGAGTCCGACAGGGTTTTGAGAAGAATTTCCGGAGGGAAATTGGGTTACGGCTTTGGCTTACGAATAGATTCAAAAGCAGGACTGGTGGGAATAGACTTTGGATTGGGGGAAGATGACAGCTTCAGCCAGGGTAAGATCCACTTTGGTTTGACCAATAGATTCTGATGGAGACCACGGTAAAGAGCCATTATCCGATCGGAAATTCGTTTCTGACCTACAAACCAGACAAGAGGTTCTCCTGGACGTTTATTTTAGCAATTGATTGCAAGTTCCTTAGGTCGGACTATGAGATAAGGTAAGAGGTAAATTGATGAAAAAGATTTTAGGTTATCTGAAGCTGACCCGTCCCCAGAATAATCTGATCACTGCCTTATCCGTTTTGGTGGGAGCTTCAATTTCGGGCGATATCGAATCGTGGGGAAAGGTCATTTTAGCATGCCTGTCCGCTTTTTTCATCTCCGGTGGAGGAAATGCCATCAACGATTTCTTTGACGTGGAGACGGATCGGGTAAATAAGCCTTATCGTCCTCTTCCCCAAGGTGAAATCTCGCGCCTTGTTACCCTTCCGTTCTCAATTTCGCTTTTCGGGGCTGGAGTTCTTCTAAGTCTTTGGATTAAACCCCTCAGCATACTGGTGGCTACAGCAGCCTGCGGACTCCTGATAGTCTATAGTTCTTTCCTGAAGAAGAGACTCATCTGGGGGAACCTGGCGGTAAGCTTACTTTCTGCTTTGGCTTTCTTATACGGAGGCATTGCCACCGAGGATTTCAGGCTCTCCTTGATTCCCGCCGGCTTTGCCCTGCTTTTTCATCTGGGTCGGGAGGTGTTGAAGGACATAGAGGACCTAAAGGGAGATTCCTCTTTTGGTGCTTCCACCGTTCCTATTGAGTTAGGGGTGAACTTTTCATTGTGGCTGTGCACCCTGGTATTCTCTTTTTTGATTGTCCTTACCTTGTTACCCTACTTTTTCCGAATTTTCTCTTTTTGGTATCTGGTGGTGGTGATTCCGGGGGTGGATCTGGTCTTACTTTATGTGATCGGATCCATGTGGCGGAATCGCTCCTCGTTAAATCTGCATCGCCTCAGTAATATCCTCAAGGCAGACATGGTGTTAGGTCTTGTCGCCATCTGTTTGGGTAGATTCTAACAAAACTGTTGAAGGGTCGAAGGAAAGAACAGCTCCTTGTTTCGGGGAAGGTGAGGCGCGTGGATTTCTGTGTCTTTAGAAGAACTTAGAAACTACTTTATACGTAATTCCTTCATCATTTGTTTAAGAATTGCACACTATTTTTATCACTGTTCAAAAAAATTGCAGAAAATTCTTGACAAGGGAGGTTCTACTCCTCATATTCAGATTGAGGGAGGAAGGATAAATACATCTCTGAAGCAGACATGCTTAAGTAGCCTTCCTTGGATATCTTGAGGGGGAATGGGTTTTTGTGAAAAATAAAGGAGGTGAGACGCATGGAACTGAAGGAATTAGTGCTGGAAGTTGAGATCCTGGAGGAGAAGATTGCTCCGGGAAGTGTCTCGGGTGGTCGCGGTTAACCTATCATCCTGGAGATATTAGCTCCAGCATCTCCTTTTAAAAGGCTATCCAATTCTGGCTCGTTGACCGGGGACGGTCGCTGAGGGGAATTTTGGCATGTTGACCGGGAACGGTCACATAGGCGAGTTCCAAAATTGCTGAGTGGATAGCCTTTTCTTTATCTTAAGAAACTCTATTTTATGAGGGTAAGTTTGGATTGGTCAAAATAGAATTTCTGATCGGTTGATTCCCTTAGGCAGGTTTGATCTCCCCGATAAGTTCTTTCGCCACAGCCTGGAGATCTGACAGCAATGCCCTCTTCACTGGATCCCTCAAATAGCTCTCCCTTAGTTTTTCATCCTCCATGCTCTCGCTCAGCTCTTTTAAAATTCCCCCGGCATCTTTTAACTGTTGATAGGCCCCCTCAATGTTATGAGAGGACAAAAACAACCTGCCCATAAGATGATGAATCTGCCATATGGTTTCACGGTGGTTCAGCTTTCCTGCCAATCTTAGAGAGGTTTCGAAATCCTCTTGTGCCTCTTTTAAATCTCCCCTTTTCTGTTCCGTTTTTCCTGAGATCATATGAAACAGAGGTTGAAGCGTTATATAACGCTTAAGTCCGGAAGTTGTGGCTCGGTGGAGAAACTCCCTGGATTTGTCCGGTTCTCCTCGATCCAGATATAGCTCGGCGTATTCTAAGTTCAACCGGAAGATCTCCTCGCCCACATTCAGCTTCTGGGCCAAAGTCATAGCCTGGTCCAAAAGCTTCAAAGCCTCCCCCAATTCTCCCTCTTCTTTCCTAAACCGGCTTTTGATCTGTAAGATATTAATCAGAGATCTCTCATCGCCCAGGGTGTTGGCGATGGTGGAGGCTTCCTCCAACAACCGGGAGGAACTTTCCTCATGGTTAAGGACGGTGAATAATTTGATCAAG
>CAYOSZ010000251.1:0-4191 GCA_964406715.1 uncultured Ignavibacteria bacterium
TAATTATATATTTAAAATATTTTATCTTACCCGATACGGGGGCTCGGTTGACGTGCACGTTAAAGACCGACATAAACACGCTCACCAGAGTTCCCGTTCCACCCACGAACTTGAGGTTCTCAAAAGGCTTTATGGAGATGACTTTCCCGTCTGCGGAGGAGAGGATCAGCCTGTCACCAGCCGGGGCTTTTCTCTTTGGATCTCTGAAGAAAAAAACAAAGAAAAGCGAAAGGATAAAGAAGATTGCCGCAAACGGAAGAACCATTACCCGGGAACTATACGTCCAAACCACAAGCAGAACGATCAGGATGGCTGTGGTGGGGATGAGAAATTTAAATCCCTCTTTTGTCATTTGAATACTCTTTTGAATATATGATCCACGTTTCTCAGATAGTAGTTCAGATCAAAGCAGTCCTCGATCTCCTGCTGGCTCAAATGCTTTCTTGCTCTTTTGTCCTTCAGAATCAGATCCCGGAAGTTCTTGTTCTCCTTCCAGGCTTTCATGGCGTTGTCCTGGACTATCCGGTAGGCTTCCTCTTTGGAGGGTGTCTTTTGAGCCAGCTTTAAAAGGAAACGCCCGGAGAAGATCATACCTTTGGTCTTGTTCAGATTTGCCAGCATGTTTCGGGGGTAGACCGAGAGATTCTCCATGATGCGGATGAACTGGATCAGCATATAGTCTACCAGGATGGTGGAATCGGGGATTATCACCCTTTCCACCGACGAATGAGAGATGTCCCTCTCATGCCACAAGGTGATGTTCTCCATGGAAGCCTGGGCATTGGTCCTGACCAGACGAGCCAGACCGGAGAGCCTCTCGCAGATGATAGGATTTCTCTTGTGCGGCATGGCGGAAGATCCCTTTTGACCTTTGCTGAAGCCCTCCTCCAGTTCCAGAATTTCGGTTTTCTGCAAGCCTCTAATCTCCGTGGCAAATTTCTCTATGGAACTGGCGGTGAGGGCTAAGGTGCTTAAAAACTCGGCATGCCGGTCTCTTTGAATGATCTGGTTGGAGATGGGGGCGGGTTTAATCTTCAGCTTCCGGCAGACATACTCCTCCACCTTCGGGTCCAGATTGGAGAAGGTCCCCACCGCACCGGATATCTTCCCCACGGAGATGGTGTCGATCGCCCTTTTCAGACGCTCGATTTGTCTTTTGATTTCAGCGAACCACAAGGCAAACTTCAAACCCAGGGTTATGGGCTCTGCATGAACTCCATGGGTTCGACCGATCATGGGAGTATGCTCGAACTGGAAAGCTCTCTTTTTTAGCGTACGGCTCAATTTCTCCAGATCTTCCAATATCACCATCCCTGCTTCCCGCATCAGAAGAGAAAGAGAGGTATCAAGAATATCCGAGGAAGTGAGACCGCAGTGAATATACCTGGATTCTTCTCCTACATGTTCCGCTACGTTGGTAAGGAAAGCCACCACGTCATGTTTGGTTTTCTCTTCGATTTTGGCAATTCTTTTGACGCCGAACTTGGCTCTCTTTTTGATTTTGCCCAAAGCAGATTTAGGAATGATTCCCAGATGTGCCATAGCCTCACAGGCTAATATCTCGATATCCAGCCATTTCTGAAATTTGTTCTGTTCTGACCACAATAGCCTCATCCGGGGGGTGGTATACCGCTCTATCATTTTCTATCCCTTTTCTTCCAAACGTATTTTCATGGAGACCTGAAGGTCTCCGCTACATTTTATTACTTTCGGATTTAGCAGAAAGTTTTAGCTTTCCAATGCTCGTTTCTATTATCCTTTGTCCAC
Source organism: uncultured Ignavibacteria bacterium (assembly GCA_964406715.1). GTDB lineage: Bacteria > Zixibacteria > MSB-5A5 > MSB-5A5 > SM1-73 > SM23-73-3. Next base: position 1,768 of record CAYOSZ010000251.1, read on the forward strand.
CTTTTTCCAATCTTCCAAGAATTTCTCCATCCCCACGTCGGTCAGAGGATGTTTAATCAACTGGTTAATGACTTTGAAGGGAATCGTAGCTATGTCTGCTCCCATCGTGGCCGCCTCAACCACATGCAGCGGGTTTCTCACGCTGGCCACAATGATTTCGGTGGTGACGTCATAATTCTCGAAGATGGCCACAATATCCGCCACCAAATCCATACCCACATGGCTGGCATCGTCCAATCTTCCCACAAAAGGGCTGACAAAAGAGGCTCCCGCCTTGGCAGCCAAAAGCGCCTGAATGGGTGAAAATACCAAAGTACAGTTGGTTCGAATCTCCTTTGAATCCAGAATTTTAATAGCCTTCAAACCCTCCCTGCACATGGGAATCTTAACCACCACGTTTTTATGCAGCCTGGATAGGTCCTCTGCTTCCTTTACCATACCTTCTGCATCCAGTGCCACCACCTCGGCACTGACCGGACCGTCCACCACCTCACATATTTTTTTGATGATGGTTTTGAAATCTCCCTTACCCTTTTCCCTTGACAAAAGCGTGGGATTGGTGGTCACCCCGTCCAAAATTCCTATGCTGGCCGCTTCCTTTATTTCGTCTAAGTTAGCGGTATCGATGAAGAATTTCATTTCATTAACCTCCAAATGTTGATTTCGGAGTACAGAAGCTTGCTTCTGTGGTTTAAAACAGAATCAACTTCGCGCCAGCCCCGCAAATGCGGGATCTTCGCTCCGCTCAGACAAGCTGGCGCACTCCATAATTGATTCAATATTTTACCTCAGCTAGATACAATCCACAAGCTGGTGCCGTGGGACCCGCTTTCCTCCTATCTTTAGCCTTCATTATATCGATAAAGTCCGAAACCGAAAAATAGCCTCTTCCCACTTCGATTAAGGTTCCCACCAGGTTTCTGACCATAGCATGAAGAAATCTGTTCGCTTCAATCTCGAACGTCAACTCACGTTCCGATTTTTCCCAGTTAGCCGATGCGACTTTGCACTCATTGTTATCCTTAATTGATTCTGCCACGCAAAAGGAGGAGAAATCGTGCTCACCTCGAATTTCATCAGTGGCTTCAACAATGTTATCCATATTCAACGAATACAAAACCTCCCACACGCGATTTCTCAAGATTGCGGTCCTGCCCTGATAGATTCTGTATCTATACAGCCGGCTGGTTGCGCCGTATCGGGCATGAAAATCTGAATCCACCTCCTGTACCTGGTTGATCACAACGTCATCCGGAAGAAGCCCATTCAGTCCTCGTATAATCGACTCGTTGTCCAGCGGGCTTTCCGTTTTGAAATTCGCCACCTGACGTAGGGCATGCACTCGCACGTCGGTCCTGCCTGACCCGATCAGATTGACCTCATGCTTCAGTATAACTTTGAGTTTATCCTGAATCTCTCCCTGAACCGTACGAAGCCTTGGCTGTACCTGCCAGCCATAGAAATCCGTTCCGTCGTATTCGATTTCAAGTTTTATGTTCCTCAAAGTCCAGTGTCCTTTTATAACAACTTAATTAGATAAGATAAACCCGCCACCATGAAAATCAAGGACAAAAAGAAAAAATCGCTGGTTTTGAAAGCCAGCCGTTGAAAAGAGGTTCGCTTCTGTCCGCTTCTGAAACCCCGGGCGTCCAAAGCTAAGGCCAACTCGTCCGCCCTTCTGAAGGACGAGATAAACAAGGGGATCAAAAGAGGCAGGGTTTTTTTCACCCTTTGGAACAGGTTGCCTTCAAACGATGCTCCCCGGGACATCTGAGCCTTTCTCAGGGTAATTGCCTCCTCCAACAGCAGAGGCACGAATCTTAAAGAGATCATGGTGATCAAAGACAGCTCCTCCACCGGGAATTTAATTCTCTTCAGGGGAGAGAAGAACCTGAATATGGCATCGGTCATTTCCACTGCCTGGGTGGTAAGGCTCAAGAAGGCTGCAGAGAAAATAAAGATGGCGATTCGCCAACTATAGACTACCCCGTTTATAACACCCTGATGACTTATTCGGATAATCTTAAGATCCCAGAACCCGGCTGCTTCGGTTGAAGCAAAGAGGACATGCAGGACGAAGGTGAGCACAAACAACCAGAAGAATGATCTTAAGTTTCGAAAGAAGTAGGGAAGAGGGATTTTTGAGACAAAGGTGAGGGATAACAGGAAAAGTGATATCAAAAGATATATCCTTAGATCGATGGTTGCCACCGCCAGGATCATCACCCCCAGAATAACGGCGAGCTTGGTTCTCGGATCCAGCCGGTGAATTACCGAATCAGCCGGGACGTATTGCCCGATGGTGACGTTTTCCAAAAAAGCCATGGAAAATAGGTTTGAGATTTTAATGCCTTTGTTGCCATCTAAATATAAACGCCACACATTTCTTTGTCAATGGTAACTTGGATTTGCGTCCACTGAAGC
>CAYOSZ010000252.1:0-4171 GCA_964406715.1 uncultured Ignavibacteria bacterium
CGAGTCATCCTCCGGAACGATGAGAACGGGAGGGGGATTGTAAACCGTCACCACAAACTCACAGGTATCGGCTGCCTCACAGGAATCGGTGGCTATCAGGGTGATGGTGAAGTCCGGTCCGTTTGTCAAATCGTCGCCATGGGAAAGCCACTCCACATGGTTGCTTACTATGGCAGGAGGATTGGTGGGAGTGGGTGAGGTCGATTCAAGTGTCACCAATACTCCGGTGGGATCATCCGGATCACTGGCAGAGAAATCCGTGCTCTGGAAGAGATCACCGGGATTGACGCTGTCATCCTTCGGGCAGGTGAGCTGAGGAGGTTGATTCATTTCAATCTGGATGGAGACGGTCTGCGTATCGGCAGCGTCAAGTAAATCCGTGGCAACAAATACGAACTCATACGTGGAATCGTCACCGGTGGGCATAAAGCAAAGAGAGTCTCCTTCGAAGGTTCCCGGACCTGAAATCTTGTTTATGGATACGGAGTCGCAGTAGTCGTCATCTTCGGCGGTTATGGGTCCGAAACAGATAGTCCGGGGAAAGCACAGATCATATTGGTCGTTTTCCGGCACCGAAAGGACCGGCGGACGGTTGGGTAACCGATAAAGCAGAACCAGATCCTGGAAGTCCTGGTCGCCTAATCCATACCGATCCTCCCAGGCAACGATGAACTCATTGGGATTCTGTTCCGAGCAGTAGACCCAGGCGTGATCCTTGTGGTCCGGGTTGAGACAACGCTGGGTATAATACCTGTAATGGCATTTGCTTCCTCCGGCATAGGGAGCGATGAAGAGTCCGTTGGAATCACAGCCTGTTACGAAAAAATGGGCGCTGTCGGCAGGAGTATTCGCCCCGCCGAACACGTGGTGAGTGTCGGAAGGACTGCCGGCGCAGTACCAGCCGGAGACGGTCTGATCCGAGTATTCAGCCACCTCCGCCAACATAACCTGGGTATGCTGGCCTGCTATCGATACCCAGATCTCGATGGGCAAACGGTCATTCACCACGTCGATGGAATATCCCAAGCCATCCAAAATCTCCTGTAGGGTGGGCTCTTTGGTGTTCTTGAGACTATCCTGTTCCTCAGGTGACAGCAGAGGGGGAATAATTTCTGCATCACCTTCCGCATATACGAAAATGGATGGGGTAAGCAGCAGCAAAACCAAGCCAAAGCTTAAAACCTGTAACAATTTTCGCATCATAACTCCTGGCTAATGTTAAATGTTAATTTGTTAAATCGCGGCTTTAAATGAGCCTTTCTTCTTAGAATCGAATTGGGTTCATCTACCCGAGATGGTTTTGATGGGTGAAACCAGAATCTCTCATTATATGAACTCGAAGATCCCCCAACATTCCTCCAGCTATTTTTATCTGCGAGAATCATTTCACTATAACACATGTCACTCCATTTGTGCAACACCTTATTTGACAGTTTCTCACTAACCGTAAGTTAGAAGGTGTGCGAATCTTGAACACCGATCTGAGTATTTAGCATTCGCAAAATTTAAACCTTTTATTCACCCTGCCGATATATCAAATACCATGCCATCAACAGTATGAATTGAGGTTCCTATCGGACATGGAAACATCACCAGGTAAAGCCATCTTAAAGAACAAGAGGCCGTTAGAATGAAACGAGCTTTGAAGATCGTTGCCCGGAAACAGAACATGGTTGGAATCAAACCCGCAAGGCAAACGGGTAGGGTGACCCCGACAAATGCACTTTCTAAGCAAGGGATTGCGCAACTTGAGAAGGGCGAATCGACCTTGAATACTATCAACGAATTGGCCCGGACAATCGCACATTACTTGAACAGCCCCCTGACCGTTCTTTTGGGAAAAGTGGAGCTTCTCTCGCAGGTAGGTGAAACTGGGGGGGTGTCGGAAAAAGAGATGAAGAGATTTGCAGAGGACTGCAAAAGGGAAATCTTCAGAATAGATTCCATTGTGAAGGCTTTTCAGGATCTTTGCCAGGTTCAACACAAGACCTATCCTCCTGGTGTGAGAATGTTGGACGTGGAGAGGGAGATCGAAAACAGGGTAAAGGAGACCAACTTTTTAAGATAAGCTGGGAAAAGCGAATTTGCCAGAATCTGTGCTTTTAGCCTCTCTTTACTCAAGATGAAAAAGAGCAGGCTTTTTTTGTCTCCCCGGTTACAAGCCCTTAACAAAGCCGGGGGGATCATGCCTGCAAAAGTTAAAGCATCCCTCAAAATTTGCCGATTCAACTAATCATACGAGATATCTCTGGCCAAAAGCCGAGAAACAGGGGGATAAATATACTTGCAGAGCATTAGTGGTAAATGTCCTGGTGATTCTCTTCTGTCACGGTAGGTATGAAGATGACCATCCCAAAGGTCTTTTTTGACAGGCCCATCCGGACCAAGGTAAGTGCGGCTATCCTTATCGTGGTTCTGGGCATTTTGGTTTTCAATTTCGTTTTTATCCCGATACAACAGAGAAAGCTGGCTTTAGAGGAGATGAGAGCCAAAGCTGAGGATGTGGCTCGAGTGGTGGTATATAACTTGAGTCCTGTTCTGAGCCTTGACAATAATAGGTCTATAGAGGAAGCAGTAAAAGGGGCATTTGAAGATAAAGATCTTTCCTTTGTCAGAATACTCCGTTATCAGTACAATGACACTTTATTCTTCCATCGGAAAGACTCGGTAGAAACCAGACAATACCTTGCTCCGGTGCCGGACAGGAGGGCTTCTGAGGTTTACCCAAACGAAGACCTGCTCGATGTGACCATTCCCATCAAAGCTGACCAGCAAGCACAGGGAGAGCTTACCTTAAGCTTCAGTCTGGAACGCCTAAAGAGAAAGATGGCTCATACAAGGAAATGGAATCTGGCTCTGAGTTTTTTGATTCTGTTGTGTGGGATCGGAGTGGCCCGATATCTGTCCGGTCTTCTGACCAAACCGGTTCGCAATTTAACCATGGCCGCGATTCAACTTTCTGAGGGAAGGCGGGAGACCGAAATTCCGGTTGAGCATTCGGACGAGATCGGTGTCTTAGCCGGCGTGTTCAATCGGTTAAGCGAAAGTTTGAAGGAATCCAAAGTAAAGCTGGAGGAATACGGCCGCACCTTAGAACAAAAGGTGGAGGAGAGAACCTCAGAGCTACGAAGCGCTAACGAACGACTTGCCGCGGACGAAGCCACGATCACCAGTATGCTGGAAGATCTCCATTCAGTTAACCGGGATCTCACCCAGACGAAAAACCAACTGGAGAACATTTTTAAAAGCGTTGTGGACCGGGCCATTATTACCATCAATGCCCAGGGGAAGATAGGCTTCTACAGTAAAACCTCCGAGTTGATTTTCGGATATGAAGCCTTTGAGGTGGTGGGCAAGAAGTCGATTCAGGAGTTCTTCGTCCAGGATAACGATTTCGTCTTCATTTTACTGGAGCATACCCGGGAAGCGGGCATATATAAAGGTGAAACCGAGTTGCTTCGTCGAAGCAAGCAGATTTTTCCTGCCATCGTTACCATAACTCCATTGAAGGGTGAACATGGAGCCCTTACCGGATACACAATTATAGTTGAAGATATCACCGAGAAGAGGAAAACGGAGGAGAATATCCGTCTGCTCTCCCTGGCGGTGGAGTCCGCTACGGATGGAGTGGCGGTTAGTGATCTGGAAGGTAAAATCGTTTTCGTCAATCACTCGTTTGCCAAAATGCACGGGTATGTACCATATGAGGTGACAGGTAAGCCCTTTAAAGATTCTTTCCCGGAGTCCTATCTTCCATTGGTCGATCAGATAATCCAACAGATTTATACGGAAGGAAACTGGACCGGGGAATTGGAGGAGCCGAGAAAGGATGAAAGCACGTTCCCCGCACAGATATCCGCTTCTTTAATCAAAGATCCTCAGGGAAGGCCGGTGGGTATACTTGTCATCTACAAAGACATAAGCGAAAAGAAGAAGATGGAGCAGGAGATACTGGAAAGTAACCAGGAACTCACCGCACTTAATACCATCGCCTCCACCGTCAGCCAAACCCTTTATCTGCAGGAAACTCTGGATAGAAGTCTGAAAGTCATTTTGGAATTGACCCATTCCTCTGTGGGTTGGATATTACTGTTGGATCGAGAGGAAAAAACTAAAATGAGGATGGTGGCTCATCAAGGATTATCTGGAAAGTTCGTGGAGGAGAAGTTAG
>CAYOSZ010000253.1:0-4166 GCA_964406715.1 uncultured Ignavibacteria bacterium
TTTTGACCATCTGTCTGGGAAAGTCCACCTATGCCCGGTGCGGGATAATAGTGAACGTTACCCCGTTTGAGCCGGAGTGGGAGGGATACGCCACTTTGGAGATTTCCAACACCGGTCCTCTTCCCGCTAAAATCTACGCCAACGAAGGAATCGCCCAGATAATCTTTCTGGAAGCGGATGAGATTTGCCTGACCTCGTATAAGGATAAAAAAGGGAAATACCAGGCTCAGAAAAAGATTACCCTTCCCAGGCTGTAAATCCCGAACAGAACATAATAGCGGCAAACGCTGGTCGGATTTGAGGAAAGGATTGACCGAAAAATAGCCGGATTTTCGAATTATTTCAAAACTAAAAGGGGGAATACTCCGTAATCTATTTAAGTTGTGAAATTTTTCACTAAGTAACTGGCTATGCAGGTCTTGCCACCTGGTTTTTTGAATTCTTAAAGAGGAGGATTATGTTAAAGGAGATAAGGATACATGGCCGGGGAGGTCAGGGGGTGGTGACTGCGGCTGAGCTTCTGGCGGTGGCTGCTTTTGAAGACGGCAAATATGCTCAAGCCTTCCCGTCCTTCGGGAGCGAGCGCATGGGAGCACCGGTGCAATCCTTTGTCAGAATCGCGGATCGCAAGGTACATAATCGAAGTCAGATCTACGAGCCGGATTACCTGATAATTCAGGATAATACTCTGATCGGAGCCATCGACGTGCTAGCTGGCCTAAAGCCGGATGGGATGGTTCTGGTGGATACGGAGAAATCAGCCGAGGAGTTGGGTCTTAAGACATCGGCCGAAGTTCGAACCATTCCCGCAACCAGAATCGCACTCGAGACCATCGGCAGGGCGGTTCAGAACACCACTCTGATGGGCGCTTTCTCCGGCATCACCGGGCTGATCTCGGTGGAGGCGATTATCAAGAGCGTCAAAGAGAGATTCCCCGGTGAGGTGGGGGAGAAGAACGCCAGGGCGATTCAGAAAGCCTACGATTTGATGTCCCGCCCTCAGGCGGGATCCAACTCTGGCGGAAAAGGAGGAAAAAATGCCTAAGTCCGAATCTGGATCCACAAGACCGGAAGGAATAGTGGTTAAGCCGGGATCGAGCAAAGAATACAAGACCGGAAGCTGGAGAGTAAAAAAGCCGGTATTCAAACATGAGAAATGCACGGATTGCCGCATATGCGTGATGGTTTGCCCTGACGGGGTGATATTCGGCGAGGACAAGAAATACCGGGCGGATATGGACTTCTGCAAGGGGTGCGGAATCTGCGCAGAGGAATGTCCGGTTGACGACATCGAGATGGTACTGGAGGTGAGATAATGAAAAAAGTGATAGAAGGATCTATGGCGGTGGCTCAGGCGGTAAAGGTTTGCCGTCCTCACGTGATTTCCGCTTATCCCATAACACCCCAGACTCACATTGTAGAGAATCTTTCCCAGATGGTGGCAGATGGTGAGTTGAAGGCAGAATCAATCAACGTGGAAAGCGAGTTTGGTGCTGCGTCCGTTATCCTGGGAGCTTCGGCAACCGGTGCCAGGGCATATTCAGCCACCACCTCTCAGGGATTGCTCTTGATGGCGGAAGTTCTCTTTAACATCGCCGGTCTGAGGCTTCCGGTGTCAATTACGGTGGCCAACCGTTCAGTGTCCGCACCCATCAACATCTGGAACGATCACCAGGATGCCATGACCTTGAGGGATTCGGGGTGGATTCAGCTTTACGCGGAAGATTGTCAGGAGGTGCACGACATGCAGCTTCAGGCATTTAAGATAGGAGAAAATCCGGAGATATCGCTTCCGGTGATGGTCAACATGGACGGGTTCATTCTGACCCATGCTTTCGAACCGGTGGATTTGATCGATCAGAAGATGGCGGATGAATTTCTTCCTCCGTACAAGCCGGTGAGGTATTTGAACGTTAAGGATCCGGTAACCTTCGGAGTTTTAGCGGAACCCCAGTATTACATGGAGACCAGGTATCGGTTGCAAAAGGCCATAGATGCCTCACTGCCGGTGATCGACCAGGTGGCCGAGCAGTTCAAGAAGAAATTCGGGCGTTACGCAGGCGGCCTGGTGGACAAGTACTGGCTGGACGGGGCAAAGACAGCCATAATAGGAATGGGTTCGGTCGTGGGTACCATGCGGGAGGCGGTGGATGAGATGCGGGAGGCGGGCAAAAGCGTTGGACTCCTCAAAATCCGGGCTTTCCGGCCCTTTCCCAAGGAAGCCGTCTACGATGCGCTGAAGGACGTGGATACCATCGTGGTGATGGAGAAAGCCATATCTCTGGGATTGGGCGGAATCCTGCTCAACGAGATGAAATCAGTCTTCTACGGCAGGAAGAAACAGCCCAAGCTATGCGGAACCATACTGGGATTGGGAGGCAGGGACGTTCCGACTAAGTCCATCATCGAGACCGTCGACAGAGCCCAGACCGAAACCTTCGAAGATTACTTCGTGGGTCTGAGAGAGGAACTTATCGGTATCGGGGAATGATTCGAATTTGAAGATATAAGAAAGGAAAAATGCGCTATGAGTGAGAAGACTTCTGCTACACCGAAGAAGAAAAAGGAACCGATCAAGGAGAGTCTGGTTGCTCCCGGGCATCGCGCCTGTGCGGGCTGCGGGGAGCTTCTGGCAGCCAGATTGGTAATGAATGCCGCAGGAGAAAACACCATCGCCACCTGTGCCACCGGATGTCTGGAGGTGGTCTCGTCCGCCTATCCCCAATCCGCCTGGAAGATGCCCTGGATACATTCTCTATTTGAAAATCCTTCTGCTGTGGCTGCGGGAATTGAGGCGGCACTGAGGGCGTTGGGTAGAGAAGATGAGGCTAATGTGATAGCTCAGGGAGGCGATGGATCTACAGCCGACATCGGGATCGGTTGTCTCTCCGGCATGCTGGAGAGAGGACATAACGTTTTGTATGTTTGCTACGATAACGAAGCCTATATGAATACAGGAGTACAGCGAAGCGGATTGACTCCGTTCGAGGCCTCCACCACCACCGCTCCGTCGGGTAAAGTATCGTGGGGAAAACCCACCGATAAGAAGCCGATGGTGGAGATAGCCGCAGCTCACGGCATTCCTTACGCAGCCACTGCTTCGGTAGGTTATTACACGGATTTGCAGAAGAAGGTGAAGAAGGCTTTGAGCATCAAAGGACCCAAGTACCTTCAGATCCACTGCCCCTGTCCTCTGGGATGGGCTTATGATCCGGCATTGACCATCAAGGTGGGTCAGATCGCGGTTCAAACCGGTCTTATTCCCCTGGTGGAGATAGAGTACGGAAAAGTTGCCGGAGTAAGAAAGATCACCAAAAAGAAGCCGGTGGAAGAGTACCTCAAACTCCAGGGAAGATTCAAGCATCTTCTCAAAAAGCCAGGCGGGCAGGAGGAGATCAAAAGAATTCAGGCAATCGCTGATGCCAACATCGAGAAATACAACCTGGTGTAAGACAATGTTCTGAAGAAAAGGCGGGTGGAAGATTAATCTTGTGCCCGCCTTTTTTGTCCTGGAACTGAAACTGATCTCGATCCCTGGCACTGAGCGGAACGTACGGATGATAGGTTGTATACGAGCAACTTGAAGTCCAGAGAAAGTGAAACTTTTCACAATTTTGCCTTGATTCTGAAGCAATGTTAGTGTAACTTATAACTATAAAGTCGTAGAACCAAAATCCAGTGACCCCAAAGAAAGAACTTCGTTTTACGACGGGAAATAGGAGGTTCAGTTAAGATGTTAAGCAAAGAGGAACTTATCGCCAAAGCGAAAAAGCCGGGCGAGGATGCCATGAAGCTGCATCCTTTTTACAGGGGGAAGATCGAGACGGTTCCCAAGTGTGTCATAAGGAGCGTCGATGACTTCGCCATCTGGTATACTCCCGGAGTGGCTCAACCCTGTAAGGATATTGACAAACATCATGAGAAGGTGTGGGAGTACACCAACAAAGCCAACACTGTGGCGGTCATCTCCGACGGAACCAGGGTGCTGGGATTAGGCGACATCGGACCTGAAGCAGGACTTCCGGTGATGGAAGGTAAGGCGCTGTTGTTCAAATATTTAGGTGGCGTCGACGTTTACCCGCTTTGCCTGGACACGAAAGATCCGGACGAGTTGATTCGGGTGGTGAAGATTCTGCAGCCCTCCTTTGGAGGGATCAACTTAGAGG
>CAYOSZ010000254.1:0-4164 GCA_964406715.1 uncultured Ignavibacteria bacterium
TACTTGAGTTTAACCTTTTCGTTGTTGACGAGGTTTGTTCCCACGATCCTCTAGTAATAAGTATAGCATGAAATTGGAAAATGTCAATATGGTATTTGATGTTATTTGCGGGAGTTGGTATGATTTTTGGTCGTTCTGCTGAAATTCTGACCAGGTGGAATTTTGATTCTAATCTGCTCTCTGATTATGTAGATAACTGATAATTTAGCGCGAGATAGCCATTAACGCAGGGTTTCTGTCAACTGATAGGTGCTCTCATTATCACATCATGGCCGGATTGAAAATAACTGCAGGAAGAAGAGGAGATCAATCTCTCAATTCCCTGGGGGATTGGGGGTTTTACGAAGTTGATTCCCTTTCCCATTATCCTGGGAGCAATGATCACCAGCAGATGGTCAGCCATACGCTCTTTCAGAAAAGATGCAAGTATTCTTGATCCTCCTTCCACCAAGATCAAGCGGAAATTATTTTGCCCCAATTTTCGTAGAAGACCTTTCAAGTTGATCTGGTTATAGCGATCTTTAGCGATCAGCCAGACCCCGGCACCGGTGGATTTTATCTTTTTAATTCTTCCCTGACTGGAAAGTGAGGTCGTCGCAATTATGGTGGAGGTTGCTGCTCTTCCCTTAAACACATGGGAGTCGGGTGGTGTTCGAAGCCGACTGTCTAAGATTATCTTCAGGGGATTTTTGCCCTTGACCAGGCGAACACTCAGACGGGGATCGTCCCGGATAATGGTATCCACGCCCACCAGGATGGCATCGCTTAAGCTCCGCATCCGATGTACAAAACGCAGGGAGGAGGGTCCGCTGATCCATCTGGAATCCCCGGTGAGGGTGGCGATCTTGCCGTCCAAAGTTTGTGCAAATTTCAACGTGACGAAGGGCAGCCCGGTGTTCCGGTATTTTACTTGGGCAAGCTTCAGCAGGGATTTCTCGATTTCAGAAACGTTTTTCTCTGTTAATGCAGGAATGCTTTTCATGGTAACATGAGTGCTTTTTGCCCTCCGGAAAGAGTAAATACTTTACAGTTGGTTGTCAAGTTAATATTTCGCAGGTTTTTAAAAAGGCTTGACTTGTGTTTTAGCATCACACGGTCATCTTGGCGTAATTCCCTTTGTTTTAATACTTTTTCCTTGACAAGAGTACTGTTAAAAGTTATATTTTTAAGTAAACTCCGAAACATCGCTGAATCCGCAATTAGATATTTGATTTCAGGAAGAGTGTTATGAATAATTAACCTTATCAGAGGTAAGATGCTCTTTGTGAGAATCACTTTGGATAGAAATGAATTCAAAGGAAGATAAAAATTCAAGCAGACAAGGAGGTGGCTTAAAATGAAAGCAAAACTTCTTATTGTGCTTCTCAGTTTAGCCTTCCTGATTGTCCTTCCGGGACTGGCCTTTGCCCAGTTCGGTTCTATTTCTGGCAGGGTCACAGATGAGGTGACCGAAGAGCCGATAATAATGGCGGCAATTACCCTAAGCGGGATGTATGGCGTGTGGTATACGGATACGGCGGGTTATTACTTTTGCGACAGCATCCCATCCGGAGCTTACTTCGCAAATGCCTCCGCCAGCGGGTACTTTACGGAAACCTATCCGGAATCGGTGATCGTATTTCAGGAAGAGAATACCCCCGATATCGATTTCGCCCTAACCCCAACCGGTGGAGGGACCGGATCGATCTCGGGCAGGGTTACGGATGAGGTCACCGGTTACCCGATTGCAGGTGCAGAAATCATTCTCAGCGACTTAGACTGTGATTGTGTATGGTTCACGGACTCAACCGGTCATTACGTGTGTGATTACCTGCCCCCCGGAGTTTACCTGGTCTTTGCCTCCGCAGCCGGATACTATCCGGAAACGTTTCCGGACTCCGTGGTTGTGATTAGCGGTCAGAACACTCCAGATATAGATTTTGCTCTATCGCCTATGGGGGCGACGGGTTCGATCTCCGGGAGAGTAACAGACGAGGAGACGGGTGTGGGACTTCCCATGACTCATGTCTGGGCTCAGGGCCATGGAGGAACCCCGGGCGGAGGGGACACCTGGTCGGACACTGCAGGATATTATATCATACAAAATTTGGCGGCCGGGGAATATACGGCAGGAGTCCACAAGGACGGATATGAGGATGAAATATATCCGGAGTTGGTGACGGTTGAGGGGGAGCAGAACACGCCTGATATCGACTTTGCTCTCACTCCTCTGGGTGGGCCTGAATTCGGTTCAATCTCAGGCCAGGTTATCGATGAACTAACCGGTCTCCCCATTATCATGGCTCGTCTGGTAGCCATCAGCCTGGGTGATTCGTGTTACGGAGAGGCCTGGAGTGATACCGGCGGTTGGTACGGCATCCAGCATCTGTGCCCCGGGGCTTACCAGGTGGTTGCGAGTAAGGAGGGTTATGCACCGGAAGTCTATCCGGAGTCGGTTGTCGTGATTGCCGATCAGAATACGCCTAACATCGACTTTGCGCTGTCACCCATAGGTGAGTACGGTTCGATCTCAGGCGTGGTGACTGATGAAGCGACAGGTGCCCACATCAGCTCGGCGCATCTTTTGGTCGTAGGTTTGGATAACTGGTGTTATGCAGAGACCTGGAGCGATACCGACGGGTACTATCTGGTTCCGCAACTGTGTCCGGGCACCTACGAGGTAAGTGCGAGAAAACCGGGTTACATTCCGGAAACCTATCCGGACCCTGTTGTCGTGATTGCAGGGCAGAACACTCCTGATATCGACTTCGTTCTCACTCCCGAAGGGGGTACGGAGCCTGGCTCAATTTCAGGCAGGGTGACCGACGAGATAACCGGGCTTCCCATAATAATGGCAGAGATCACCATATCCGGAATGTACTGCGTCTGGTTTACCGATAGCGCAGGCTATTATCTCTGTGATCAACTCCCTCCGGGTTCCTATCAGGTGAATGCCCGAAAGCAAGGATACGTTCCGGAGACTTTTCCGGATTCGGTGAATGTGATCGGAGGACAGAATACACCTGGTATTGACTTTGAATTAACACCTCTGGGTGAATACGGCTCGATCTCAGGAAGGGTAACTGACCAGGAAACCGGTCTTCCGATTATCATGGCTCACCTGATGGCCATAGGTGTGGATAACTATTGTTACGGTGAAGCCTGGAGTGATACCAGCGGTTATTACACGATCCAAAACCTGTGCTCCGGCATTTATCAGGTTAGTGCCCGGAAGATGGGTTACGTTCCGCAGACCTATCCGGATTCCGTTCCGGTTATTGCCGGTGAGAACACGCCAGATATCGATTTCGCTCTGGAGCCTGCAGGAGTACCCGGATCAATCTCCGGAATGATCACCGACGCAAATACCGGAGAACCGATCCTGATGGCTTGTGTCTGGGCATACGGTGAGTTTGGTCATGGACAGGCTTACACGGATTCTCTGGGTCAATACACGATATGCGGGCTCCTTCCGGGAAGTTATTTCCTCACCGCCTGGGCATGGGGTTATTTGCCCCAGGACTTTCCGGATACCGTTGTCATTGACGAAGGCCAGAGTGTTGTGGGAGTCGACTTCGCCTTAGTGCCGCATGGTGGTTCCGGCGAGGGAGTAATTACGGGAGTGGTGCTCGAAGATACCACATTTTTGTTGCCCATATCCAATGCCATCGTCTTTGCCGTTTCCATGAGTGGAAGCTGGGGCATCGGCTTCACCGACACGATGGGAAATTACGTGATCGAAGGGTTACCGGCTGATGATTACTACGTTTTCACCATTGCTCCGGGGTATGTGGGTGAATTCTATGATGGTGTCTATGCCTGGGAGGAAGCCACTTTAGTAACGCCTGATGCTTATGGGGTGGACTTTTTCCTGATGCCATGCGGGTCAGGAGAGGGAAGGATCTCGGGCGTGATCAGTTCCGATGGCATCCCGCTTGAAGGAGCCTTAGTTTATGCCAAAGTGGGCGAAGAAGTAAGAGGATTCGCCCGAAGTTCCTCTGAAGGTGGCTATGTAATGAATGGATTGGCTCCCGGCACCTACACGGTATCCGCTTCCATGGTTTCCTATTACGACGGAACTTATCCCGATCCGGTGGAGGTGGTATACGGGAAGGCAAGCGGGATCGACATTAACCTTCCGCCGGTTATGGTGGGCGACGTTACCGGTAACGGCATAATAGACGT
>CAYOSZ010000255.1:0-4154 GCA_964406715.1 uncultured Ignavibacteria bacterium
CATGAAAAAGGTGGACGCTGGAGAAGGCGTCCACCTTTTCCACTTTTGATTTAGACCTTGTCGTATACCCTCCCTCAAAGGAGGTAACTCCTGCAACCGCGTCACAGCGGTGATTGTTGGGCGTTTTCCCTTGACAAAACGATAAGTTGGATTATTCTATTAATAGATAAACAATTCGGGTTATGTTTCACTATTCGCAGAAACGAAATGGGAGATGAGTGTATCTATTTTGTCTATGGATATCGAAAATCATTATCCCCAGCTTGAAATGTCGGGACCGCAAAGACCGGGAAGTGTTGTTGAGTGAATCATTTTAACAACTAAGTGATTAGGAAACCATCTCTTTTGGTGGGAGTTAGAAATAATAATGAAAAGAAAACTCATTGGTATTCTAATCTGTGTACTCTTATTCGCTACAGTTGTCTTACCTGTAGAAGCAAATTTGAATGGATTGCAAAATGAAGGGGATCCCTTCGAGGGCTATACCCTGTTTGCGCCAATGAGGACCACCACCACTTATTTGATCAACAACAGCGGTGAGGTCGTTTACACCTGGGACAGCAATTACCAACCCAGGGCTTCTGTGTATCTGCTGGAGAACGGAAATCTTTTACGCACTGCTTTTCTGGGGACCAACCCGACCTTCTCCGGAGGTGGAGCAGGTGGACGTGTGGAGGAAATTGACCGGGATGGAAACGTGGTTTGGGAATTCGAATACTCCAGCAGCCTGCATCTGTTGCATCACGACATCGAACCCCTGCCCAACGGCAATGTTCTGATGATTGCCTGGGAATACAAAACCGCTGCTGAGGCCATCGCCTCGGGCCGTGATCCCGATCTGGTGACGACCGAACTGTGGCCAGACCACATTATCGAGGTGGAACCAACGGGTGCAAGCGGCGGCAATATCGTTTGGGAATGGCACGTCTGGGATCATCTGATCCAGGATTATGATTCGAACAAAGAAAACTACGGGGTGGTGGCAGATCACCCCGAATTGATAGACATCAATTTTGCAGGAGGAGTCGACTGGAACCACACAAACTCGGTTGACTACAACCAAGAGTTCGACCAGATCATATTGAGCGTACACGCCTTTTGTGAGATCTGGGTGGTCGATCACAGTACCACCACCGAGGAAGCTTCGGGTCATACCGGAGGTAACAGTGGAAAAGGCGGTGACATTCTCTACCGCTGGGGTAATCCGCAGGCTTACCGCGCCGGGAGCGGATCCGATCAGAAGTTATTCAGGCAACACGATGCCGGGTGGATTGAGTCTTCTCTCCCCGGAGAAGGGAACATTCTGGTTTTCAACAACGGCTTGGGACGTCCCGGAACGGACTATTCTTCTGTGGATGAGATCGTGCCTCCGGTGGATGGCAACGGCACGTATTACTTGGCACCCGGTTCTGCCTATGGACCGGAAAACCAGACATGGATATATACGGCTGAAAATCCAGGTGATTTCTTCGCACTGAATATCAGCGGTGCCCAGCGGCTTCCCAACGGAAATACGCTTATCTGTGAAGGCCCACATGGTGTTTTCTTTGAAGTAACCCCGGAGCAAGACATCGTCTGGGAATATGAAAATCCGTTTCCAAACCCGTATTGGAGTAACACTTTTAAAATCCATCGCTACGCGCCGGATTATCCCGGGTTGGAGGATTTGCTTCCCAACCAGGGTCCTGAAAAACCAAGCATACCAAATGGTCCGACCTCCGGAGAACTTGGAATGGAATACCAGTACACCACGCAAACTACCGATCCGGAGGGTGACCAGATATATTATCTTTTTGACTGGGGTGATGATGAAGATAGCAGTTGGCTTGGACCGTACAATTCGGGAGCAACCGCCCAGGGAAGTCATATCTGGACCGAACAGGGCATCTTTGAGATAAAAGTTATGGCAAAGGATGAGAACGGCGTTTTCAGTGATTGGTCTGATCCTTTGCCAGTCAATATCTCTGTTCTCTGTGGTGAAGCCAATAACGACGGGGCAATGAACGTAGGAGATGTCGTCTATCTGGTCAGCTATCTCTACAAAGGTGGTACAGCGCCTATTCCAGATGATTGTGTGGGCGATGTCAACCATGACGACATAGTCAATGTGGGTGACATTGTATACCTGGTCAGCTACCTCTACCAGGGTGGCCCGGCACCTGTTCCTGACTGCTGTAATCCTCCCTGGGCTGCGGAGTAAGGACGCCTGAGGAGATGGGGAGTTGCAGGTGAGGTTGATGACCCACCTGACAGTAAGCTTATCTACAAGAAAAGGTGGACGCTGGAGAAGGCGTCCACCTTCTTTTTTTCATAGAAATTCCCCTCCTGGGGCTTTTAGATCGGATAACATGGGTTATATGCATAATTGCGAGCTTCGCCTCCTCCTGGAGAGCATGGGCAAAATTTTGTAGATTTACAACAAAGGCGATTTTTAACCGTTTTTCCTTGACAGAAGAGTCAGAAAAGGTTATATTATAATGAAATTTAAATTGGTGTAATGTCTTACAATTTGCCGTAACGGAATTGGATATGAGATTGTCCAATTTATCTGGAGGTGGGGAATATCGCTATCCCCACCCGAAAACTTCGGGATCGCAAAGACCGTATGTGAGAGGAAGGAAACCGTTCATGCCCTCCCATTGTCTGCCCCTGAAGTTCCTTTAACGTAACTCCGCTGTCTTTTTTTTGGCGGCGGAGAGCCTTTGGGTAATTCTGCTCGCAGGTATTTTGCAGGCGGGTATTACCATACACAGAAAGTGCAGGCGGGATTTTCTTCTCGCAGGCAGTTTGGTTGGCTGTCTTGCTTGAATCATATAGTGGATTTTCTTTCGGTTTTATTGCCCAGCCTAAAGGGGAGAACCAAATTTAAGTCAAAAATAATTAACCGCCCAGTTCCTAATGTCGATATTAGGAACAGCGGTAGATTAAGCTATTAGATTACCCTTGCATGAGAGGGTATATTGATCAGAAAATTATTTAAAACTAAATGATTAAATGTTAAACTTTAAAGGTGGGAGGTAACAAAAGTGAAAAAGAAAGAAAATTGGTGTTTTAAGAAGCTGGTGATATTGGGGATGGCAATGGTGCTGGTGGTATCATTCGTGGTTGTAGCAACATATGCCGTCCAAGAGGCGAAGAATACGACTCCTACCAGTCCAATTCTTCTCCCTCCTGGATCATCTAAGGTTTTTGAGAGACCTGCGACTGCTACGGAACCCATTCACAATCCTGCCGGAAGTCAGATGTTCGTAGCAGGGTTAACCATCGTTCCTACATGCGATGGACAGATTGACGCCGCAGAATGGTCGGATGCCAATATGTACGACATCTCTGATACTACAGGCCAGGAGGACGGTCTGCCGGATCCGTTGGGCTCGGTCCTTCTCTGGTTGAAACAGGATGATTTTGGTGTTTACTTCGCCATCAGAAATAACGTAGACCAGACACTGGATGAATATGACCAGGTTGGTCTCTACTTCGATGACAACTATGACGGGTGCTTCCCAGCCGCTGCCACCAACGAAGGTAACAACTGGTTGGTGTGGAGTGCAACCGGCCCCTTTGTTCAGTGGCGTTACGCTCAGGACGTCGACTGTGGCTTTCCACCCAGTTACATTTGTTATGGGGACAATTTCAGCGGCGACATGGTGTGGGCACCGTCCTGTTTCGGCATCGGCATCGGACCTACAGGGGTGGTGGACTATGAGGTAATGATCCCTTATGGGACGCTGGATGAGTATCTGGATTTGACCATGCCGCCCGATTCACTGGGATTCTTCGTGTATTGCTTGGACAATGGAAACGGCTACATTCAGGGCGAATGGCCAAGCCAATACTATCCGACCACCTGGCGGGAGCCCTGCTACTACGGTCGTCTGATTTGCGAAACCGGAGAAGAGTGGCCCAACCACAAGATGCACTTCCCGCAGCTGCCGGATTTGATCGGCTGGGACGTTAATGCTACCGAACCCAAGACCTTAGCCGACGACTGGCAGTGCTCGGAGAGCGGGCTGGTAAAAGACATACACTTCTGGGGATCGTGGAAGAACATCGACGGCGATCCCACCACCGATGACGTTTACACTCCCATGCCCTACTTCCGGCTGAGCATCCACTCCAATCTGCCGGTTGGGCATCCGGATAATCCTTACCCC
>CAYOSZ010000256.1:0-4143 GCA_964406715.1 uncultured Ignavibacteria bacterium
CAGACAGGGAAATCCGCCATCTCAAGAAGCTGGCAGGACTGGGGTAGCTAATCCTCCCCCTTAGCCGGGGCAATACTCCTGCGTCCGAAAGGCCGGATACCTCAGCCTTTGCTCAATCTATTTCAACAAGACCATTTTCTTGACCTCGGACTGGTCTTTTGCCCTGAGCTCATAGAAATATATTCCACTGGATACCTCCCTGCCCTGCTGGTTTTTCCCGTCCCAGGTGACCGAGTATTCCCCTGGAGTTTTCTCCTCATCCAAAAGCGTTCTGACCAGTTGTCCCCGAACATTGTAGACTTTAAGGGTAGTTTGGATGGGACGGTGAACCATGAACGGTGAACCATGAACCATAAACCGTATATTGGTGGAAGGGTTAAAGGGATTGGGATGGTTTTGATAAAGTTGAATGGCTTTGGGTAAGTTAACCATCTCATCTTCCTCATCTGAAACATCCGAACTCCCCCTCAGCCAGTTCAGTACCCTCTCCATCACAAAAACGGGCTTAGAAAGATATCCTCCAGAGAAGTAACTTCCACTGCTGTCCATTCCCTCAAAGCCGAACCCGAATAACACCACCTTGAAATCTCCCTGATATTTGATCCCGGCTACGGAATCCGTGGGAGAGGTGAATCCTTTGGCGTATCTTATGATCTCGGAGGCACTTGGATCCGGAATCACTATATCCTTTGAAACCTGGTTGCCGGGAGCATAAACCTCGCTGAAAAACATATACAAGCTGTCCGCTAACGGATCTCCGGTTGCCCCCTTGGCCAAATACAACTCACAACCTCCGCCATAGCTGGCATGGAGATAATCGGCTAAGAAGGTTGAATCCAGCGCCGTGCCGGATGAGGAGAGTTTCTCCGCAGCGTCCTGGCTGGTTAAAAACAGCTTGCCGCCGCCGTCCAGATAATTCATCAGGTCCACCACGTCCTGGGAGGACAAAAGAGTCAGCCGGTGATCTCCGGTAAACCATATCACGATGGGATAGGCGGAAAGATCAAATGAAAGCTCGGGCTTTGCCTGTTTATCCCAAACGTCGTAGACCGCACCCAGAAGGTCCAGTGGCTTCTGGTAATAAACCACGTAATTGGAGCCCCCGCTGGTATGATCGTCGTCGTCCACCAGAAGAATCTCCGCCGAACCCACGTTCGCCCATTTCTCCAGATCTGTGCAGTATGTACCTCCGTTCCCGCACACGTGAAACGTGAAGTTGACCTTCTTGTTGGGGAATCCGGATGCCACGGTAAACTCCAGGGGGTTGCCGTAATTGTCCGTCGTCCCTCCGGAGATGATATCTCCTATATTTACCGAATCGATGCCGAATACGATCCCGGCGGTATCCACAGATGCTACCACGCTGGCATCCGAAAGAGTCCCCCAGCTATTCGAGATAACCAGATAAAGTTTCACCGTCTCCTCCGGCTCGGGATTGCCGTCGCCATCTCCTCCGGTGGAGTCGTTGAAGAAAAGCTCGTCCACCAGCAGGTTGGGTCGGGACCAGACAACGTCCAGGTTGGCATACATGACCGGACCGGAATCGGAGATATTCCACACCGCCACCTGGGTTGAATTATCGTAATAATCGCGCGAGCCGGGGGTGGTGGTATCCTCGAAAGATCTCTTATTCCCGTATTCGGGAAAGGGATCATAACCGTCACCCTGGTTCTGGCCAAACCCATAGCAGCCTTCTAACTGAAACTTACCGTCTGCCTGCTCCAGCGCTGTTTTGCAATGCAGGCTAGGGTCGCTTCCCGGACACCATTCCAGATCGTTTCCCAATTTTAATTCATCCACGTGGTAGATCAACAGACCGCTTCCCGGCAGGTGGGAGTCAAAACCGGTCTTTTGTCGATTCACCACCACGAAATACTCCCACCCGCCTGCTCCGGAGGTCCAGAGACGATAGGCAACAGGAGAGGTTTCTACCTGCAAAATCTCCGCATTGGTCTGATTTGATGATAACTGATTGAAAATCAACCAACCCAGCCTATACTTACAGTAGGCGCTGTGGTGCGCCGGTTTTTTCCCGCCGTAATTGTAGCAACCGGTAGCCATCACGCTCCAATCTCCCAGCCCTTCTGAGGTATAATCCGTATCGTACTCCTCCCAGTTGATACCCAAAAAGTGTCCCCACTCATGGCAGAAAACGCCGATATCAATCAAGGACCCGTCTTTATGCGTCTCCGGCTGTATGGTATAGTCGAGGATATGTACTCCGTCTAAGGTTAATGTGCCTGGGATAGACCAACGATGTGACCATATGTCCCAGTCGTCTCCGGTCTCCTCGGCTCCGGGCCCCGCGTGCACCACTATCAAGCCATCGATATCTCCATTGTTATTATAGTCATAATCCTGAAAATTCACAAAAGGGTCTGCCGCAAGCAATGCATCATAGACTAATCCCCGAGCATTATGGGGATAGGGACCATATATTCCGTTCAGTCCCCAGGTGTAATATTCATACGTCTGAGGTGCTCTCACCCATCCATAAACTTCCCCCTGAGGATCGTGTTGACCATAGGAATTCTCCAGATAATAATCTCTGAAGCTTCCGGTTGAGACCACAAAGTCTTTGCTGAAAAGTAGAGTATCAAACGCATCGGTAGTCTTACTGTGCACGTTATCGCTGAAATCGACACAGAGAACCAGAGGTTTTAGGGTTTCCGGCTGGGCAAAACCCTTCGATTCTATCTTCGCCAACCTGAGAAGCTGGGACGGGGTCTTCTCGTACATCCCCCGTTGAGCGGCAGACTCCCATCGCTTGACCCACTCCCCCAGCCTCCCCTCCTTTCTCAGCTTCTCCTGTACCTCCCGGGTGAGAGAAACCGCAGATGAATTAACATACCCCACCAGGGAGAAAAGAAAGATTAATAAAAGCGTCTTTGTAATGCCATGTCTCATGTCTTGCTCCGATTGTTTCACCACAGGTCGTAGCCTCTGACAAAAGCAGGATGCTGATCCGGCATCCTATCATTAGTATACGGATAATTCCGCACCCGATCAACCATTTTTAGTCTTTTCCTCCGAGCGGAAACAGTATGGTTTCCGAGCACGAGCTAAGTACCAACCGCTTGTTTCACGTAGCGGGAAATCAATGGTAATTCTTCATAGTCTCAAGCACGATGATTTGCCGTTCCCCTATTTGGTGGCTGCTAAAGAAGAGCATGGTAGATAGAGGCTCAAAAGAAGATGATAGGGGGGTAGAAAAACCGAATATCCCTTTTGGGCAAGACGTATACGGCTTGCCAGCAGATTCCGCTGCCTTATTTCATCAGGATCATCTTGCGGGTGATCTGGCTCCCGGTGGTCTTTAATCGGTACAGGTACACGCCCGAGGCAACCTTCCCTCCGCTCTTGTCCGTCCCGTCCCAGACTACCCTATGACTTCCCGGAGCAAGTTCGTCATCGATTAAGGTCTTCACCAGCTCCCCCCGGATGTTGTAGATTTTCAGGGAGGCATGAACCTCGGAGATCTGCTCCTTTTGAGGAATTAAATATTCCCCCTCTTTTCCCGGCCAAAGGGGAGTGCTTAAGGGATAAGATTCCGGTTTCAACTCAAATTCAATGGTAGTGGAAGGATTGAAGGGATTGGGGAAATTCTGACCCAGGGAGAAGCGAGAGGGCAGATTGTTGTCCTGATCATCGTCCTCCGTGCCGGTACACATGCAATCATATTTGGCTTGAGCCGAGGCGATGTTTGCTAAAAGTTCGTCCAGCCCCGTACCACCGACGATGGCAAAAGCAACCACGGTGCTCTCCTGTGGAGCCAGCGTAACCGGACCGGAGGAGACCATCTGAGACCAGTCCTTCTTCTCCGAGCCGGAAAGCCCGGACTCCTCCCCGGCAGCCAGCTCCTCTACCGCGCTTCTGCACTCCTGCCCGCTTAAAAGCTCATATTTCTCCTGATCGGAAAATCCGTCATATAAAACGAGAGCATTGTCTATCTGGCTTGAGAAATGGGACCATCCGGAGAGCGGAACCAAGCTCAGACATATCCCGCTTTCCTGATCAAACTGGTAATATAAGGTTGAAACCGGATCGAAGCCGATCTCGTCGTCATCCGGCGAGCCCAAGGAGATGTCCCAGTCGAAGAACAAACCCACAAAAGTGTTGTGCAGGGTATTGGTGCCGGCGTTT
>CAYOSZ010000257.1:0-4132 GCA_964406715.1 uncultured Ignavibacteria bacterium
AAGATCTGTAAGATAATGGTTTCGGCTTTGAAGGTGGGCGCACCGGTGATTGGCTTGAACGACTCCGGCGGAGCCAGAATTCAGGAGGGGGTGGAGAGCCTGGGAGGATACGCAGACATCTTCCTCCGCAACACTCTTGTCTCCGGGGTGATCCCCCAAATCTCGGTGATTTTGGGTCCCTGTGCCGGTGGTGCGGTATATTCGCCTGCCATCACCGACTTCATCTTCATGGTGAAACATACCTCCTACATGTTCGTCACCGGTCCCAACGTGGTCAAGACGGTCACGCACGAGGACGTCACCTACGAGGATCTGGGAGGCCCGGAGGTACACAGCACCAAGTCCGGTGTGGCGCAATTCGTCGGCGAAAACGAGGTGGAGACCATCTCCCTGGTGAGAAAGCTGTTTGGATACATTCCCCAGAATAACATGGAGGACCCGCCGGAGACAGAGTGCACCGATCCTGTCGATCGCGCGGACGAGGAATTGAATTCTTTAGTTCCCGAAAATCCCAACAAACCGTACGACATCAAAGACGTGATCCGGAAGGTGGTGGATCACGGGGAATTTTTGGAAGTACACGAACATTTCGCCGGCAATTTAGTGGTGGGTTTTGCCAGATTGGGAGGAAAATCGGTGGGGATCGTGGGAAATCAACCTGCAGTTTTGGCCGGGGTGTTGGACATAAACTCCAGCTTAAAAGGGGCAAGATTCGTCCGGTTCTGTGACGCCTTCAACATTCCCCTGGTTACCTTCGAGGACGTCCCCGGGTTTCTGCCGGGAACGGCACAGGAATTCGGCGGGATCATCAAGCACGGTTCAAAGCTGCTTTATGCTTACTGCGAAGCCACCGTTCCCAAACTGACGGTGATCACCCGCAAAGCTTACGGCGGCGCATACGACGTCATGTCCAGCAAGCACGTACGAGGCGACGTCAACTATGCCTGGCCCACTGCCGAGATCGCGGTGATGGGACCCAAAGGAGCGGTGGAGATAATCTTTAAAAAGGAGATAGCCGCCGCTACAGATCCGGAAAAAGCCGTGGACAAGAAGGTGGAGGAGTTCAGGGAGAAGTTCGCCAATCCGTACATCGCGGCGGAGAAAGGTTATATCGACGACGTGATAGAACCCAAAACCACCCGAGCTTGTCTGATTCGCGCGCTGACAATGCTGGAGAACAAAAGTCAATCGTTGCCCCCAAAGAAACACGGCAACATACCATTGTAGTTGCCTGATTCCCGGAAGGGACCGTATGGTCATCGGGCAAGGAAGACTGCTCAATATATTGAGCAACCATAAGCCACAAAATGCTAAAGAAAGTTCTCATAGCCAACCGGGGGGAGATAGCGGTCCGGATCATCCGGGCTTGCCGGGAGATGGGCGTTAAAACCGTGGCCATCTTCTCGGACATCGACCGGAAAGCCCTGCACGTTCGTCTGGCGGATGAAGCCTATTTTGTGGGACCAGCACCGGCCAATCAAAGCTATCTGAATATGGAAAGGATAATCGAGGTGGCCAGGGAATCCGGGGCAGAGGCCATTCATCCGGGATACGGATTCTTTGCGGAAAATTACGATTTCGTCAGGCGGGTTGAGTCGGAAGGTCTGGTCTTTATCGGACCTCCGGCAGAGGCGGTGAAGCTTTTGGGCGATAAGGTGGCGGCGCGAAAGACCATGAAGAGCTCCGGCGTGCCCATCGTGCCCGGAACCGAGGTGGAGATAGGCTCGGATGAAGAAGGGGAATCCATAGCAAATGAGGTCGGTTTCCCTATCCTCATCAAGGCGGTAGGGGGAGGAGGGGGAAAGGGAATGAGGATCGTCAGGGACAAAAAAGATCTGAAAAGCGCCTTGAGAGCTGCCAGCTCCGAGGCAAAATCCGCCTTTGCCGATCCCCGGATTTACATAGAGAAATATCTGGAAAGACCCAGACACGTGGAGATTCAGATTTTGGCGGATAAATTCGGTAACGTCATTCATCTGGGCGAAAGGGAATGCTCCATTCAAAGAAGGCATCAGAAGGTGATAGAGGAGTCTCCCTCGCCGGTGGTGGACCAGAAGATGAGAAAGGCCATGGGTGAGGCAGCCGTGACCGCAGCCAAAGCTTCCGGATATGTCAATGCAGGAACCATAGAGTTTTTAGTCGATTCGGATCGAAATTTCTATTTCTTAGAATCCAACACCCGTCTTCAGGTGGAGCATCCGGTAACGGAGATGGTCACCGGAATCGATTTAGCCAAAGAGCAATTAAGGATAGCCTCGGGATCGAAGCTGAGCTACCAACAGGAAGACATAAGATGGAAAGGCTCT
This sequence comes from uncultured Ignavibacteria bacterium, assembly GCA_964406715.1. Lineage (GTDB taxonomy): Bacteria > Zixibacteria > MSB-5A5 > MSB-5A5 > SM1-73 > SM23-73-3. Next base: position 2,307 of record CAYOSZ010000257.1, read on the forward strand.
GCCATCGAATGCCGGATCTATGCCGAGGATCCGGAGAACAAGTTCCTCCCCTCCACCGGTCTGGTGCATTCCTACCGGGAGCCGTCCGGACCCGGAATAAGGGTAGATTCCGGGCTGTACGAGGGAGCCGAGGTTTCGCTTTTCTACGATCCACTGATATCCAAGCTCCTGGCCTGGGGAGAAAACCGGGAGGAGGCCATTCAGAGAATGAAAAGGGCTCTGTTAGAATATCGCATCTCAGGCGTGGCAACTACCATCCCCTTTCATCTTGAGGTGATGGAAAACCGGAAATTCCAGGCAGGGGAGATTCATACTCATTTCATCGAGGAGGAGTTTGAGAAGGAGAAGCTTTCGGAGGGTGAAGATAAAGACGATCTTCTCAAAGCAATAGCGGTCTTCTCTGCCCTTCTGGATCATCAGGAGAAAAGAAAAGTCAAACCGGTTTTGTCCACGTCAGCGGGCAAATCCAAAGACAATCCCTGGAAGATTAACGGCCGAAAAATGGGATTGAGATGAGTCTCATTATGGTGTCACCCTGAGCGAATGCGAAGGGTCTCAATAGATTCTTCGCTACGCTCAGAATGACACAGGGAGAAGAAACCAGATTAAGAATATGAAATACGTGGTTCAAATAGAAGGCAAAAGCTTCGAGGTGGAAATCACCCAACAGGATGGGGAGATGCAAATCCGCCTCGACGGAAAGCCGGTTCAGGCAGACTCGGTGCGCATAACGGGCAAAAACTTAGCTTCCTTCCTGTTCAATAACAAATCGTTTGATCTGGAGTTCTCGAAAAATAAGGAAAAAGTTTCCGTCTTCCTTGACGGAAAAAGATTTGAATGCACTCTGGAGGATGAGAGAACTCAAAGGTTAAAAAGATTAGGTGTGCTCAAGGTTGACACCAAAAAGGAAAAGGAGCTGAAAAGCCCCATGCCCGGTCTGGTGACGGGCATTGAGGTCAAGGAGGGGGATCTGGTGGTGGCAGGTCAGGGGGTGATAATAGTCGAAGCCATGAAGATGGAGAATGAATTGAAAGCCAAGTTCGACGGAAAGGTAAAAGAAATCAAGGTTAAGAAACACCAGACAGTGAACAAGGACCAGGTGTTGATTATGTTCGAATAGATAAAATAATCCAGGGCGGGCATCCTCCGTTGAGCAGCATTTTTAAAAGGAGGCAGATTTGGCATTAAAATTCAAGTGCAAGCAGTGCGGTGAGTACATCGTCACCAGGTTCCTTAAAGTCGGCGAGGCGGCAAAATGCCGAAACTGCGGTGCCGAAACCACCGTCCCTGAAGATGCCCAGCAAACGGACGAAGCTCCCACCCCGCAGCAGCCTTATGAGGCCGCTCCAACCAGCGAAATCGTTCCCACCTATCTCACCGAGGCGATTTTAGCCACCATCTTCTGCTGTTTACCATTCGGCATTGTCGCCATAATCTACGCAGCACAGGCAAAGAGTGCCTTGTCAACTGGTAACATGGCAAGTGCCATGGAGAACTCCAAAAAAGCCAAGACCTGGTGTTGGGCTTCATTCGGCGTGGGTTTGGGAGTCGCAATTATATATTTCATGGTTCTGCTGATTGCCGGCTTGGCAGGAAGATAGGTGCGTTCGGATAAATACAGATGATTGATCCCTTACGCCAAGATAAAAGAATTGGCAACCACCAATGGAGTTACATGGAGGAGAGAGAGATGTCCGGATTGTCCAAAAGCCTACGGATTCTTTTCTCAGTATTATTCTCGGTTTTCGTCTATGGATGTGGGGGGTCTTCAAGGTCGATCGAAGAGTATCCCATGCGATTTGCGGTCATTGGCGACCGCACCGGCA